>JAZQOP010000094.1:0-3607 GCA_045627965.1 Kiritimatiellia bacterium
GGGGGCGGAAATGTGCAAAAAGCCCAATGTTCCACCATAATCTCACAAGCGCGGCGGGGGTGCGCCGGGGAGGGGGAGGAGGGGGTGGCGAGGGGGCGGGCGTGGGGCAAAAAACGGCTTTTGGGGCGTCTTTCCTTGACAAGTCGGGGGCCGGAATGGAGAATGCCCGCGTTTTCGCGGCACGAGGCGTGGCGCGAGCGATTTAGAACCGTCCGCGAAAAGCGGCGACCACACGGAGAACAACATGGCAACGAAAAAGGCACAGAAGCAGTACGTGTACTTCTACGGCTGCGGCAAGGAAAACACCGAAGGCGACGCTTCGATGCGGGCGCTGCTGGGCGGCAAGGGCGCGAACCTCGCCGAGATGGCGAAGGCGGACCTGCCCGTTCCGCCGGGCTTCACGATTTCGACCGAGGCGTGCGCGTATTTTGCGTCGCACGACGGCAAGTATCCCGAGGGGATGCTCGATCAGGTCAAGAAGCAGCTGGCCCTGCTGGAGAAGCGCATGGGCAAGAAGCTGGGCGACGCGAAGAACCCGCTGCTGGTCTCCGTGCGTTCCGGCGCCGCGGTCTCGATGCCCGGCATGATGGACACGGTCCTGAACCTCGGGCTGAACGACAAGTCGGTGCTCGGGTTCATCGAGGCGACGGGCAACGAGCGGACGGGCTGGGACTGCTACCGCCGCTTCATCGACATGTTCGGCGACGTCGTGATGGGCCCGACGACGGGCATCACGCATGACGACTTCGAAGTCGAGATGAACGCCATCAAGCAGAAGTATGGCGCGAAGCAGGACACGGACCTGACGGCCTCGCAGCTGAAGGAGCTCTGCGGTGCCTACAAGAAGGTGTATGCGAAGAAGGTGAAGAAGCCGTTCCCGCAGGATCCGATGGACCAGCTGCTGGCGGCGATCAACGCGGTGTTCGGTTCGTGGAACAGCGAGCGCGCGGAGACGTACCGGCGCATCAACAAGATCACGGGCCTGCTGGGCACGGCGGTGAACGTCTGCACGATGGTCTTCGGCAACATGGGCGACACGTCCGGCACGGGCGTGGCGTTCACGCGCAACGGCTCGAACGGCGACGAGAAGCCGATGGGCGAATACCTGATCAACGCGCAGGGCGAGGACGTCGTCGCGGGCATCCGCACGCCGAAGCACATCGACGAGATGCCGAACGAGGAGAACCCGATCTGGGCGGCGGCGCACAAGCAGCTGATCAGCATCATGAAGCGCCTGGAGATGCACTACAAGTATCCGCAGGACGTGGAGTTCACGGTGCAGGAAGGCAAGCTGTTCATGCTGCAGACCCGCAACGCGAAGCGCACGGGCATCGCGGGCATCCGCTGGGCCGTCGAGATGGCGACGGGCAAGGACGTCTACACGGGCGCCGCGCAGAAGAAGATCCTGAAGCCCGACGAGGCGCTTTGCACGGTCACGGGCGACGACCTGAACCAGTTGCTGTTCCCGATCTTCGACGCGGCGGCCGAGAAGAAGGCCAAGGTGCTGACCCGCGGGCTTCCCGCCGGTCCTGGCGCGGGCGTCGGGCAGATCGTGTTCGACGCGGCCGAGGCGGAGAAGATCGTCAAGGCGGATCCGAAGGCCAAGCTGGTGCTCGTGCGCCACGAGACGAGCCCCGAGGACGTCTCCGGGATGTGGGCGGCGCAGGGCGTCCTGACGACGACCGGCGGCATGACCTCGCACGCGGCCGTCGTGGCGCGCGGCTGGGGCAAGTGCTGCATCACGGGCGCGGCCGAGATGGTCATCGACTACAAGGCGAAGACCCTGACGGTCGGCAAGGCGGTGCTGAAGGCCGGCGACTGGCTGAGTCTCAACGGGTCGACGGGCGCGGTCTACGCCTGCCAGATCCCGACCGAGGCCTCCCCGGTGGTCTCCGGCGTGGTCGACGGCAAGAAGGCCGCCCTGAACCACCCGATCTACAAGATGTACAAGCAGATCAGCGACTGGGCGGACAAGTATCGCAAGATCTACGTCCGGACGAACGCCGACTCGCCGGCCGACGCCAAGGCGGCCCGCGCGTTTGGCGCGCAGGGCATCGGGCTGTGCCGCACCGAGCACATGTTCTTCGAAGGCGAGCGCATCTGGGCGATCCGCGAGTTCATCATCGCGAACGACCTGCCGGCGCGCGAAAAGGCCCTCAAGAAGCTGCTGCCGCTGCAGCGCGGCGACTTCGAAGGCCTGTTCAAGGCGATGGACGGCTACGGGGTGACGATCCGCCTGATCGACCCGCCGCTGCACGAGTTTGCGCCCGTGGACGCCGCGCAGCAGGCCGAGATGGCCAAGCGGCTGGGCGTTTCCGTGGCGTCGATCGCGGCCCGCGTCAAGCAGCTGCACGAAGCCAACCCGATGCTCGGGCATCGCGGCTGCCGCCTGGCGGTCACGTATCCTGAGCTTTGCGCCATGCAGGCCCGCGCCATCATGGAGGCGGCTTGCAACATGGCCAAGAAGGGCTACAAGGTCGAGCCGGAAATCATGATCCCGCTCGTCTGCGCCAAGGCCGAGCTCGACTACTGCGCCGAGATCGTCCGGAAGACCGCCGACGCGGTCCTCGCGGAGAAGAAGGCCAAGGTGAGCTACAAGGTCGGCACGATGATCGAGATCCCGCGCGCGGCCCTCACCGCGGATGCGATCGCCGAGACGGCCGAGTTCTTCAGCTTCGGCACGAACGACCTGACCCAGATGACCTTCGGCTTCAGCCGCGACGACGCCGGCAGCTTCCTGCCCGAGTATGTCACCAAGAAGCTCCTGCCGTTCGATCCGACCCAGTCGATCGACACGACGGGCGTCGGCCAGCTGGTCGAGATGGCCGTCAAGAAGGGCCGTGCGACGCGTCCGACGCTCAAGTGCGGCATCTGCGGCGAACACGGCGGCGATCCCTCCTCCGTCAAGTTCTGCTGCAAGGCCGGCCTGAACTACGTGAGCTGCTCGCCGTTCCGCGTGCCGATCGCCCGCCTCGCGGCGGCCCAGGCCGCCCTCGGCAAGTAAGGCCCCAAGGCCCCAGCCACAAAAACGCGCCCTGCCGGAGACGGCGGGCGCGTTTTTTTGCGCGGCGGCGGAGGTGGGCGGTCCGGGGAGGATGTTTGCCTAGGCTAACTCTTGGAAAACCGCTTTCCACACAATGGAAATGTGTTTCGCCGGATTTTCGGCTCTTCGCGATTTATAGTGGCTGAAGAGATGGCCTGGACCTGCGCGTTGTGAACGGCCCGCGACGGGCAGACAAGCCGCATGGCAGGCGAATGGCGGCCTTTTGGCGAGAATTTGACGGCCTCGCGTGGCCGCAATCGGGGTCGAAGGCGGCCCGCTCGGAGATCGGGCCCTGCCGAATTGGGCTTTGAGGTGGTGAAAAATCGGCGATCTTGCGAATTCGCAACGGGAGCGGATGGAAAAGTCGTCGACCGGGCTTGGGTTCGGAAATCATGCGAGGGAACGCATGAAAATCCGAATCATCCCCCCGAAAAGGCGAATCCGGCAGGGGCCGATCTCCGAGCGGCCCGCGACGGGCAGAAAAGCCGCATGGAAAGCGAATGGCGGCCTTTGGGCGAGAATTTGACGGTTTCGCGTGGCCGCAATCAGGGTCGAAGGCGGCCC
>JAZQOP010000095.1:0-3265 GCA_045627965.1 Kiritimatiellia bacterium
CCCCTCCGCGACAAGTCCGCACGCCGCCGCATCTCCGAGCTCGAACGCGACAACGCCGAACTCCGCCGCCGCCTCGACGAAATGCTCAACTGGATCGTCGAAAACGTCCAGGGCCGATACCCACTCCCCGAAAGCCAGATGAAAAACCTCCGCGTCGCCCCCGTCGACGACGACCTCCTGACCTCCGACGACCTCGTCGAAGTCCTCCGCCTCACCCCCGACGAAATCGACCAGCTCGACGCCTCCTTCCTCGCCACCCGCGAAATCCTCTACGAAATCGAGGATTCCACCTTCACCGTCCTCCCCGACTCCGGCCCCGACCACCTCCTCCTCCACTCCCCCCCCTACGCCCAGGAAGGCGCCGAAGTCTCCGCCGTCCTCTACGACGAGCTCCTCGGCACCCTCGGCAAGGCCCGCTTCGCCCGCTTCATGCAAATCTCCGGCACCGAACTCGCCCGCCAGTTCGACTCCTTCGGCGACCGCGACCGCACCCTCGAATTCCAGCTAGCCCTCGACGACGCCGACAACGCCGCCGTCCTCTTCATCCGCGACGAAACCGCCACCCCCGACCCCGACGACCCGCTCATCCAGCACATCGTCGCCACCGAACGCATCGCCGACGCCCTCCCCCCCGAATACCTCCCCTACGCCAACCGCCTCCCCGAGCTCCTCGTCCCCTTCGCCGAATCCGCCCGCTGATCCGCCCCAGCGGCTCTCGAGTCCGGGCAAAAAGGCCGAAGCGCAATGGCTTCGGCCTTTTTGCCCCTAGAACCCGATCCGCGCGGCAAACCGCTTCGTCGCCTTCTTCAACGCGCTTTCCTTCTCGAGCTCCCCCAGGCGCTGGGCGTTGGTGGCGTTGCCGCCGAGGTAGTACATCCCCTGCCGGACCGTCCGGAAGTCCCCGGGCGCCAGGTTCGGGATCGCCGCCAGCCGGCGCCCCTCCTCCTCCGTCAGCGGCACCTTGAACATCCACTCGAAGAACAGCCTCTTCCCGGCCTCGTCCAGGTAGTCGAACTGCAGCTTGAACGTGAACCGCCGCAGGATCGCCTGGTCGAGGTTGTCCATGAAGTTGGTGGCGGCCACCATCACGCCCTTGAAGTTTTCCATCTGGTGCAGCAGCTCGTTCACCTGGGTCACCTCCCAGCTGCGCCGTGCGCCGGTGCGGTCCTGCACCAGCCCGTCGATCTCGTCGAGGAAAAGCACCGCATTCTCCTCTTCCGCCTGCCGGAAGGCCTCCCGGATGTTCTTTTCCGTTCCGCCGACCCACATCGACAGGAGATCGCTCCCCATCTTCACGTGCACCTTCGTGTCGAGCTCCTTTCCGAGATGCTTCACGAACTCGGTCTTGCCCGTTCCCGGAGGCCCCCATAGCAGAAGGTTCATCCGCGGCCGGTCGGGATCGCACCCGTCATCCTTCGTCGCCCGGAAATTCCGCACGGCCTCGACAATGCTCGAAAGGGCGATGTCGCCCGTCATGTTGAGCCCTTCCAGCGAGTAGTCGGACGTCGGCGCCAGGCATTCGTCGGGTTTCGGCACCCCCATCAGCTCGCAATGCGGCCGCATGAGCCGGTCGATCAGCTTTTCGACGTCATCGCCCGCCTTCCGCATCCGCTTCACGTTCTCAAGCACCATCGTAATGCCCCCCGCGCTGGTCTGGTAGCGCCCCGCCAGCCGCCCGGCCAGCTCCTCGCCGACCACCTCACCAAGCCCCAGCTTATCCACGTTGTTCCGCCAGATGGCCTGCCGCTGCTTCGTGTTCAGTTTCTCGAAACGGACCGAATAGTCGAACCGGCGCCGCACCGAGTCGTCCATGACATTCGGGGGCGCATTGCTGATCCAGATCGCCGGCACCTTCGTTTCATCCAGGATCGAGTTGATCACCCCCTTCTCCGACGCCCCCCCGATGCCGTTCAGCCCAAAAAGGAATGGCAACTCCATGCGTGCCGTCCGCAACAGCTGGTCCGCCTCGTCCACCATCACCAGGCTCCGGCCTTCCGGCACCCGGTCGTTGCAAAGCCGAATCCCGGCCACTCGATTCTGGGCCGAATCGTCCTCGCCGCTCCTGTCGCCCTGGCGGATTTCGTACAGGTCGAGCCCGAGCTCCTTGGCCAACGTCCTCGCAAAGCTCGTCTTCCCCGTCCCAGGCGCCCCATAGAACAGGATGTTCGCCCCGCGCTTGCCTTTCGCCGCCGAAATCAGCTCTTTCAGCAACCCCCCGTGCTCCTCCGCCAGCTTCCCGTAGTAGCTCCACGGCAACGTCTCGTCGAGCGCGCCCTTCTTGTAGAACCGCCCTTCCAGCATGCCGCCATCGCCGCTCTGCAAATAGCGGCAATACGGATTGGAGCCCCCGCCACCCTCCCATGGCCTGCGCCCGGGACGCGTCGCAATAAAGTCCCCGTTCGGCGCCAAGACCCCATATTTCGACAGCCGCCCCTCCCCGCCAAGCGCCTTCTCCACGGCGCTACTCGGCTGATCCGTCGCCATGGCGGCAAAAACCGCCGGATTCATGACCTCCTCCGAAACCGGATAATCGTCAAACACTGTCAGCGCCCGGACCGCGGCCCAAATCACCAGTTCCCGCTCCAAATCCGAAAGCTTCAGCAATTCGGCAATGTCGTCGATCCGCCGCTGGAGGGCATCCTGCCCCTTGCGACGCCGACGGACCCGCTTCAACAGCGCCTGCGACCACGCCGCCAGCATCGCCCGGCACTTCCCCCGCAACGGCTTGTGGTTCCAAATGTCCTTGATGAAAGTGGCGATGCTGCCGCGCAAGGACTTCTCGACCAGCATCCGCTTCTTCTTGCCGCCATCCGTCTCCTCCCCCTCGTACTCGCAGCAGATGCCGGCCCACCGCGTTTTTTCATCCACCCCGCAATACTTCTCCGCATACCGGATGGCCTCCGCCTCGCTCGAGCCGTACGACGTCCCGAACAAATCGAAGAAATCCTCATCCTGGACCTCTTCCGCCCAGTTCTTCGCGAAATTGTTAAACATCCGGACCGCCTGTTCGAAAAGCCATCCGCCATTGACGTCATTCTTGAATCGTGCCATCTTGAATCTCCTTTCAGCCTTTTTGCACTCGTCCCATCATAACCGAAACACCTTCAACCGTAAAGGGACTCCCCAAAATTCGCCGCTTTTTGCGGAACCCCGTCCTGCGCTCGCCGGGACGCCCCCTTCCCTAGCACTTCCCGTGCCAATCCCGGAAATCCGCGACATGCCCCCCATCCGCCCCCTCCCCGGCCGTTCAAATGTTGACCTTGTG
>JAZQOP010000096.1:0-4091 GCA_045627965.1 Kiritimatiellia bacterium
GGACTGCGAGAACCGCCTGACCGAGGTCTGGAAAAACGGGATCCTCGTCCAAGTCAACCGCTACGACGCCCTCTGGCGCCGCCGCGAGAAGATCGAATACGCCCCCGACGGCACCGCCGTCACCAACCGCTACATCTACAAAGACTGGCTCGTCCTCGCCATCACCGACGCCTCCGGCACCCTCCTCGAAACCTACACCCATGGAGCCGACTTATCTGGTAGCGTGGACGGATCCGCTGGTGGCATTGGTGGTATTCTGACAAGCACGTACATGAACAAAACAATGTGCTATCACTACGACTTCATTGGAAACACCATCATTGTCAGCGCCAGCGAACAAAGCGCTATTTCCACTCTCTCATATGCTCCTTTCGGAGAGATTCTCGGGCGTACTGGCTCTTTCTCCCCTCGATTCCAATTTGGCACGAAGGAAGCCATCCATTGTGCCAAGCTGAATTACTACGGATATCGTTATTACATTTCGCATTCGGGTCATTGGCTATCCCGAGACCCGATTGATGAACGGGGGGGCATCAATTTATACGGGATGACGATTAACAATCCCCTCAACAGTTATGATGCGCTTGGTTTGGAAACAGCCTGTTGTGGCAGTAAGCCATATGATCCAAGCACTCACTGTTGTTGTCAATCGGAATCGATTAAAGAAAAGAATCCCGATGTGAAATGGGATGCCCAGTGCGCGGTTATGAATGCAGGGTTTGTTTTTGGAGGAACATTTATATCTTGTCAGGTCAAGATGCAAACATGTGATTCTGGCTGCAAATTATCGTCGGGTAATGTGACGGCATATTTGTTTGGTCTAACGACCCCAGGAGTTGGTGCCACGTATTGGTGGACAGGCTTTAGTGGCGCAAATGCGCTGAACAGTTTTTCAGGGAGTGCGGGACTCGTTAGTGCAAATGCAGCGATTGCGGGGGGAGGGAGTGTTGGGGTTCTTTCTCTTGGGGCTGGAGTGAGCATGGGACTTTCGCTGGGTGTTGGCATAGATATAAGCGCAGGCATCATGGGAGGTTTTGCTGCGGTTTCTAACGAAGAGGATTTGTGTAACGCAAGTCAGGAGCAGTAGCGCAAAAGGAGTGGAGACTATGCTCAAGGTCATAATGGGAATCATGTCGCTTATCTGGATGGGTGTGGGGGTGTATCTGTGCCGCGAGGCAAACCATGTTCTGCATGGCGGAAAGCCCAAGGATCCTATTTCGTTCAAGGCCTTATCACGCTATCCGATAGATGATTATGGAGAACACTGGAGGAAAAAAGGTAATCCAGAAATGGTTCTTGTACTGGGGGGTATTTTGTTTATCGGAGGTGTGATTGGAATTGTTCAAATATTTGCAAATTACAATTAAGGGGGATTGCAATTAACAGGGAAAATTAAGTTGACAGACCGGAATGCCGGTTAGTTAAGCCTCTTTGCGGTATCGGTTGCGGTGGAAGGTTTCCATGTATTCATGGCGGGGTTTGTTCAAGATGGCGTAGAAAAACAAAGGGGACAGACTCCCGAAGGGAATAAAAACACATGTCGATAGAGAATAAATTGGCAACCTGGGTATGCACATGAGTCAACCTGTCGCAATTTGTAGTGGCGGCAATCCACGCATGGGCCACAACCCATTGTGTTCGGTTGAGTCAACTGCATGCCCAGAATTGGCAAATACGGGAAGAGAAGCCAGCGGCACCACCGCCGAGCGCCAGTTTGACGCCCTCCTCCGCCTCACGAACCTCGTCAACCGCGCCGACGCCGGCATCCTCTCCTCCTTCGCCCTCACCCTCGACGACGCCGACCAGCGCACCCAGGTCATCCGCGAAGACGGCAAGGTCTATACCTACGGCTACGACGCCATCGGCCAGCTCACCAACGCTTCCGCCACGCTCCCCGACGGCACCCCGTGGAGCGGCTACCAGTTCTCCTATTCCTACGACGCCACCGGCAACCCCGTCGAGCAAAACAAGAATGGTCTTGTCTACTCCAACTCTTTCAACAACCTCAACCAGAACGCGGAAACGCGCTTCGCCGGTGCCCTCGCCGCCCTCGGCACCTATTCCTCGCCACTGGCCGCCACCGTCACCGTCAACAACGTGCAAGCCCAGCTCCACGACGGCGACTGGGCCGCCACCGGCATCCCCTTCGTCCAGGGGACCAATGCCCTTGCCCGCACCATCCAAGACCTCGCCGGGCGCTCTTCAGCCGTAACCTCCACCGTCGTCGTCGCCGACCGCGCCTATGCCTACGACGCCAACGGCAACATGACCACCAACGGCGTGTTCACCTACGTCTGGGACTGCGAGAACCGCCTGACCGAGGTCTGGGAAAACGGCGCCCTCGTCCAAAGCAACCGCTACGACGCCCTCTGGCGCCGCCGCGAAAAAATCGAATACGCCCCCGACGGCACAGCCCTCACCAACCGCTACATCTACAAGGACTGGCTCGTCCTCGCCATCACCGATGGTGGCGGAAATATTCTCGAAACCTACACCCACGGCGCCGACCTCTCCGGCGCGGTCGGCGGCTCCGCCGGCGGCATCGGCGGCATTTTGGCCTCCACGCAGGCAGGTGGCACGGCAATTTATCACTGCGACTTCAATGGAAATATCGTCAATGTGTCCAGCAGCAGACAAAGTCTCCAGGCAAGCTATACCTATTCCGTCTTCGGCGAGGTTTTGAAGAAAAAGGGGACATTCCATTCTCGCTATCAGTTTGCGTCGAAGGAATATGATGCGGCGTCGGGATTGAATTATTATGGCTACAGGCTCTATGCCTCCGAGACAGGACGCTGGCTTTCTAGAGATCCGCTTGAGGAAGACGGAGGGGAAAATCTGTTCGCCTTTTGTGGAAACGAACCTGTCAATAAGGCTGATTTCCTAGGATTGGATTATCTTGAATGTCTAGCTGCATGCATTGAGCAAAACGACCCTATGAATGCGCTCATTGACTCGTTTATTGGCAGAATAAGCGCGAAGTTATACATTGGGGCGGCAGGTGTACCGAAAAGTTTCCTCTTGTGGGTTGCAGAGCTCAAAGGTGATGCCGAACTTGTCAAGGAGGTGAAAAGATCCATTGTCATGGGTAAAGACCTCGCCTATCAACCAACCAAAATAATTCTTGACTGGCTCCAAGTCAACAGGGGGATTGCTGCAAAGGCGGGCAGGTTGCACGGATATGTTTTGATTGTATATGGAAACGTTCTTGCGGCTATAGAAGTCGATTGTGCAATCCATTGTATTTGCAAGGACAAGTATGAGGGAGGGAATCTTTTCAATACGAAACAAGCCATTGACTTCTATGCGGAAAAACTATTTCCATAGGGTTCCAATTAGTTGGTGTATTGCAGAAAGACTACGGCGAATGCTCAATAACGGACAGTATCCTCTAATAGATTGGCCTCAATGGTGGCGCGGAGAGAGGCATCATTTTCTGGAGGGAATGCCTTTCGTGGGGCCTCACTGCAAGATAATAAAACTTGCCAGGGAATGCTTGAAACTTCGAAATGAAACCGTATTTGAAAGCGCTTGGGCAGACAAAGGTTATTCAATAGCGCAATGCTATTTTGTTTCCAAGAAAGTTTTTACTATAGTCAAGGAGTTTATTTGCTGGCCGAATTTTTATTTTTTGCCGGGGGATTGCACTGCCATTTTGTTCGGAGTGATTCCGGGCGTATGGTTTGATTCTGAAGACCCTGTGGAAGAAATTAAAAATGAATTTCATTTATCTGGCATGAAAAATGGCGATTCTCAGTATTATGATGTTGTTCTCCATGGACGATTTATGGAATGCATGACTCTATTGACTCAGTCATTGTAGTTGTGGGGACAAAGGGGACAGGCACCTGAAGGGATGGAAACACATGCCGATAGAGGGTAATCCAGCAAACATGGGAAATGAAGCCAACGGCACCACCGCCGAACGCCAGTTCGACGCCCTCCTCCGCCTGACGAACCTCGTCAATCGCGCCGACGCCGGAGTTCTTTCCTCCTTCGCCCTCACCCTCGACGACGCCGACCAGCGCACCCAGGTCATCCGCGAAGACGGCAAGGTCTACACCTACGGCTACGACGCCATCGGCCAGCTCACC
>JAZQOP010000097.1:0-1902 GCA_045627965.1 Kiritimatiellia bacterium
GGCGCGGCGGTCGGAGACGTAGTCGACGAGGGTCGTGTCGGTCTCGTGGCCGACGCCCGTGACGACGGGATGGCGGGAGGCGGCGACGGCGCGGGCGAGGGCTTCGTCGTTGAAGCACCACAAATCCTCCATCGAGCCGCCGCCGCGGGCGAGGATGATGACGTCGATGTCGTCGCGCGCGTCGAGGCGGGGGAGGGCGGGGAGGATCTCGGGGGGGGCGTCGGGCCCCTGGGTGGGGGCGGGCGAAAGGAGGAGGTCGAAATGGGGATGGCGGCGGCGGAGGGTCGTGATGATGTCGCGGATGACGGCGCCCGTCGGGGAGGTGACGACGCCGATGCGGCGCGGCAGGAGCGGGAGGGGGCGCTTGCGGGCGTCGTCGAAGAGGCCTTCGGCGCGGAGCTTCTCCTTGAGGCGTTCGAGCTGGAGGAGGAGGGCGCCGATGCCCGCCGGCTCGACGGCGGAGGCGATCAGCTGCATGCGGCCGGACTTCTCGAAGACGGAGACGCGGCCGGTCACGCGGACGAGCGTCCCGTTGGCGAAGGGGGCCTTGATGTTGCGCGCGCTGCCGCGGAAGAGGGCGACGGAAAGGGTGCCGGTCTCGTCCTTGATGTCGAAATAGTGGTGGCCGGACTGGCTGGCGCCGCGGTAGCCCGAGACCTCGCCCTCGACCTGCACGGAGGGGAAGCGCCCTTCGAGGGTGTCGCGGATGAGGCGGGCCAGCTCGAAGACGGTGTAGATGCGCGGGGCGGCGGACGGGGCGGCAAGGGCGCCGCCGTCGTCGTCGAGGAAACCGGTGCTGGTGGTGAACGGCGCCATGCTGCGGGCCCTACCAGGCGACGGGCGCCTCCAGCTGCCGGCGCTGCTCGGGCGTGTAGTCGGGCTCGAGGAGCTCCAGGCCGGAGATCTTCAGGCGCGAGCGGGTGCCGGTTTCGAGGTTGCGGACGAGCATGTCGGAGACCATGTAGGTCCGGCGGACGTGGGTGACGGATTCGACCTCGAAGCGCTTGAGGGGCTTGTCGTCGCGATAGGCGACGCCCTGGACGACGGCCCCGTAGGCGGGGGCGACCCAGAGGCGGAGGCGGTTCCAGGCGCCGGGCGCGTCGGCCGCCAGCGAGGCGGGGGCGTCGAGCTCGACGACCTGGCAGGTCCAGCGGCCGCGGACGACCTCGACGTCGACGATCCGGGGCGAGGCCCAGAAGAGGAAGGAGAAGGACAGCTCCATCCAGCACAGGTCCGTGCCGCCGACGGGGGCGTAGAGGTCGGGCGTGGGGGCGGGCGTCCCGGGGGGCAACTGGAAGGCGAAGGAGGGGGCCTCGGACGGGGCCGAGGGGAGGAGGATGGACATCGAGGACGTCGTCGCGCGGGTGGCGCCGTCGAGGAGGGAGTAGGTCGCCGTGCGGCTGGAGGGGTCGACCGTGTCGGGGCGGTAGACGACCGACGCGTCGAGGCGGGCCGTGGCCTTGCCCGAGGGCGAAAGGGCGCGGATCGAGGCCTCCATCGAAAGCGGCTGCGTCGGGACGCCCGCCCGGACGCGCGCCATCAGCAGGGCCGCCGCCTGGGGGGAACCGATTTCCGCCCGCAGCGATTCCTCGGAATATTCCGGCGCCGCCGCGGGATCGTCCCCGTCGTCCGGCGCCGCCGCGGCCCAGACGGGCGCCCCCGGCACGCAAAGCGACAGCAAGACCAGCACGGCAATCGATCGGAGCAACTTCATAGTGCGGGGATTCTACCCTAGCCCGCCCGCCCCGACAACCCTCGAATCCGCCCCCCACGGAAATAGGCGCCCCCTGCCCTCCCCCGCCCCTCCCCCGCCCCGCGCCCGCCCCGCGCCCGGCGAAAGGCCGCGCCCCGGGATTTTGTGATTTTTCGGCGGAACGCCGGCGTTTTGGGCGGTTTTGGGCC
>JAZQOP010000098.1:0-6994 GCA_045627965.1 Kiritimatiellia bacterium
GCGGCCGATCGTGGTGGGCGGCACGGGGCTGTATGTGCAGGCGCTTACCGAAGGTCTCGATGCGCCCGTGGCGTGCGACCCTGCGAAGCGCCGCGAGGCGGAGGACATCCTGGAACGGGGGGGCCTGGAAGCGCTGCAGGAGGCGGCGAGGGCGCTCGCCCCCGGGGAATATGCGAAGGTGCGCGACCCGGAGAATCCGCGGCGCATGGTCCGGGCCTACGAGCTGTTTTCGGGGGGGCATCCGTGGCCGGCGGCTTCGGAGCGGCCGAGGCCGACGCTGGTGGGGCTGCGTCGCGAGCCGGAGGATTTGCGGGGGCGGATCGCCCAGCGGGTGCGCCGGATGTTTGCGTGGGGGCTGGTGGACGAGGCGAGGAGGCTGCGGGAGGAAGGCATCGAGCTGTCGGAGACGGCGCGCCACGCCATCGGCTACGAGGAGGCGTTTGCGGTGCTGGACGGCACGATGGGCGAGGAGGAGGCCATCGAGCGGACGACGCTACGGACGCGGCAGTATGCCAAGCGGCAGATGACGTGGTTCCGGCACCAGGCCGAGATGATCTGGGTCGATGTCGCGCCCGAGGACGGCATCGAACGGATGGCCGGCAAGGTCGAGGCCGCCTGGCGGAAGGCCGGCGCGGCGGCGCTGCGGGGGCTGGCGGGGGGGTGAGACGCCCCGGGTGGAACGATTTTTTCGCGAGAAAAACGGTCGACGGGGGGTTGCGGGAGCGGAAATACGGGGTAATATACCCCATTGTACGATTATCGACAGGCAATAAAGGATTATCATGAGCACGAAGAAGACGTCGAAGAAGGCGGCCCCGGCGGTCGCGAAGAAGCAGGCGAACGCGAAGAAGGCGGCCCCGAAGGCCCCCGCGAAGAAGCCCGCGGCGAAGCCCTTGCCGAAGCCTGCGGCGAAGAAGCCCGCGCCGAAGCCTGTCGCGAAGAAGCCTGTCGCGAAGCCTGCGCCTGCGAAGAAGGTCCCGGCGAAGAAGGCGGCCCCGAAGGCGGCCCCTGCGAAGAGGCCCGTGGCGGCGAAGAAGCCCGTGGCGGCGAAGAAGCCGCTTCCGTCGAAGAAGCCCGTCGCGAAGGCGGCGGCCCCGAAGACCCCGGTGAAGAAGCCGGCCGCGAAGCCTGCGGCGAAGGTCCCGGCGAAGAAGCCGGCGGCGAAGGTCGCCGTGAAGGTCGCGGCGAAGCCCGTGGCGAAGAAGGCGGCGGCGAAGGCTCCGGCGAAAGCGGCGGCGAAGGCTCCGGCGGAGAGCACTTCGTCCTCGAAGCATGTGCGGCTGGCCGAGCCGACGACGGAGATGGGTGGTCTGGCGCTGCCGACGATCCAGATGCCGCTGGCCGACGAGGCGGTGCAGTCGGACTACATGCGGCAGATCATCACGACGGCGACGGAGCAGAACCGCCAGATTTCCCGCGAGGACATCATGGAGGCGATTCCGGAGGGGCGCCGCGACCAGAAGGAATATGACCGGATCGTTGAACGCCTGAAGGAGCTGGACATCGAAGTGCGCAGCGCGGTCGAGATCGTGGAAGGGACGCCGGCGCCGGATGCGGGCACGCCGGGGCTGCCCGCGGCGGTGATCAAGGAGGCCGAGGCGTCGGTCATCGACGACCCGGTCCGCATGTATCTCAAGCAGATGGGGCAGGTGCCGCTGCTGTCGCGCGAGGACGAGGTGTCGATCTCCAAGCGGATCGAGGACGCCGAGGAGCGCGCCCGTGAAATCGTCAAGCGCTTCGGGTTCGCGGCGGAGCTGTTTTCGACGACGCTGGAAAAGCTGCAGACGGGCGAGGAGCGCTTCGACCGCGTGGTGAAGGACAAGATCGGCGACGTGCCGGTGCGCGCGGACGGGCTGGCGCCGCTGGACCTGGACGTGGTGCAGAACGAGACGTCGCTGCTGGCGGAGCTGTCGGCGGTGGCGCAACGCGTCGAGGAGGAGGCCGCCGAAGGGGGGCCGCTGGATTCGAACTACGAGGTCGCGCGGCAGCAGACCGTCGGCCGCGAGTGGTATTTCCAGGACGCGACCAGCAACCTCAAGGCGGCCCGCAAGGCCCACGCGGCGCTGGAAAAGGCGTTCAAGGCCTACCGGGAGAAGTCGGACCAGCGGAACGAAAAGGCGTATCGGAAGGCGCAGGAGAAGCAGTCGGAGGCGCTGGAGAAGTTCCTCTACAAGCAGAAGTTCATCGAGGACCGCATCGAGAAGGCCGAGGAGATTGCGCGGGTGTTCCAGCGTCTGCTGGACGAGGTGGCCAGCGCCGAGGCGGAGCCGGGACACAACCCGGCGCGGACGCGGCGGATCGCGGAGGCGCGGGCGGCGCTGAAGGCCGAGGAGCTGGCGCAGTGCGCGAAGGCCGACGACTTCAAGGCCAGCCTGATGGACCTGCGGCAGCAGCTGGCCAACGGGCTGAAGGCCAAGACCGAGATGGTGGAGGCGAACCTGCGCCTGGTCATCTCGATCGCCAAGAAGTACACGAACCGGGGGCTGTCGTTCCTGGACCTGATCCAGGAGGGGAACATGGGGCTGATGAAGGCCGTGGAAAAGTTCGAGTACCAGCGCGGCTACAAGTTCTCCACCTACGCGACGTGGTGGATCCGGCAGGCGATCACGCGGTCGATCGCGGACCAGGCGCGGACCATCCGCATCCCGGTGCACATGATCGAGACGATCAACAAGCTGATGCGCATCCAGCGGCAGCTCGTCCAGACCTACGGCCGCGAGCCGACGCCCGAGGAGATCGCCGACGAGATGGGGTTCGCGGCCGACCGCGTGCGCCAGGTGCTCAAGATGGCGCAGCAGCCGATCAGCCTCCAGTCGCCCGTCGGCGACAGCGAGGACACGCACTACGGCGACTTCATCGCGGACCCGAACGCGGAGAGCCCGGCGGAGGTGACGGCGCAGACGTTGCTGAAGGACCGCCTGCGGAAGGTGCTCGGCACGCTGACCGCCCGGGAGCAGGAGGTGCTGAAGCTGCGGTTCGGCCTCGACGACGGCTACTCCCGCACGCTGGAGGAGGTGGGGCGGCGCTTCAACGTCACCCGCGAGCGCATCCGCCAGATCGAGGCGAAGGCCTTGCGCAAGATGCGCCACCCGACCCGCATCAAACAGCTGGACGGATTCATCTAGGACGTGCTAGGATTCCGACGTTCGACAACCACCACCGCGGCTTGCGCCGCAGAAGGAGACCCCATGAGTTCGATCATCAAGCACATCGTGAAACGGGACGGGACGGTCGTGGACTACGACCGCGACCGGATCGCCACCGCCATCTTCAAGGCCGCCGTGGCCGTGGGGGGCGAGGACCGGGCGGAGGCGGATTCGCTGGCCGCCGAGGTCGAAGCCAAGCTGCTGGTGAACTTCGGCGTGAACTCGACGCCGTCGGTCGAGGAGATCCAGGACCTGGTCGAGGAGGTGCTGATCAAGAACGGGCACAGCAAGACGGCCCGGGCCTACATCCTCTACCGCAACGAGCGCGCCCAGGCGCGGTCGCAGCGCGAGGTGAAGTTCGAGGCGACGGACAACATCCCCTACAAGAAGATCTACGAGGTCCTGCGCTGGAACATGGAGCACGGGTGCGAGAGCATCGACGGGCTGAACCGGATCATCGAGACGGGGCGCTTTTCCGAGCTGATCGCGGCATGCGAGGAGCGCTACGACAAGGAGGTGAAGCTGGGCGCCGAGAAGATCATCGAGCGCCTGCCCGAGGTGCGCATCGCCATCATCGCGGGGCCGTCGAGCTCGTCGAAGACGACGACGACGATCAAGGTGAGCGAGAAGCTGGCGGAGGCGGGCTACGAGTTCAAGGCGATCAACCTGGACCACTACTTCTTCAACCTCGAGCAGCACCCGAAGGACGAGTTCGGGGACTATGACTACGAGACGCCGCACGCGCTCGACCTGAAGCTGATCGACGAGCACATCGCCGCGCTGCTGGCGGGCAAGACGATCAAGACGCCGCACTACGACTTCAAGACGGGCCAGCGCGAGCTGAACGTCCACGAGATGAGCCTGGCGCCGAACCAGATCCTGCTGATCGATTCGCTGCACGGCCTCTACGGCGAGATGACCCAGTCGACGCCGAACTCGAAGAAGTTCAAGCTCTACATCGAGACGCTCGGCCAGGTCCAGAACGCGGACGGCACGTTCATGCGCTGGGCGGACAACCGCCTGCTGCGCCGGATGATCCGCGACAGCTGGCACCGGAGCAGCCAGCCCGAGCAGACGCTGACGCACTGGCACTATGTGCGGCGGAGCGAGCTGCGGAACATCATCCCGTTCATCGGGACGGTGGACTACCTGGTGAACTCGGCGGTGCCGTTCGAGCTGCCGATCCTGAAGGCGAAGCTGTTCAAGTTCTTCCCGCCCGCGATCGAGAAGTTCCGGAACGAGCCGAAGCGCCAGGACGCCTACGTCCGCGCCAAGCGCGTCTACGAGATGCTGAAGGACCTCACGCCGGTCGAGGACGATTCCTGCGTGCCGAAATACTCGCTGATCCGCGAGTTCATCGGCGGCAGCGGCTACGAATACTAGGCGGCCGCGACACGGAGCCGGGCGCGCCCTGACACGGGGCGCGCCCCTTTTTTCGACGATGAAGGAAATGCCCACAAAGCGCCCCCCCCCGCCCTGGAAGAAGGGCGACGGGACGCCCGGCGTCGAGCGGCCCCAGCGCGCGTGGCTGCTGTCGGCGGCGCCGGGCGAGGCGCCGGAGGCGCTGGTGGAGGAGTCGCTGCGCGAGCTGGAGGCGCTGGCGAAGACGGCGGGCGCGGAGACGGCGGGGCGGACGGCGTGCCGGTTGCGGGCGATCCAGCCGGCGACCTACATCGGGAAGGGGAAGGCGGAGGAAGTCGCGGAGGCCTGCCGCGGGAACGGGGTGGACCTTGTGCTGTTCGACGACGACCTGTCGCCGGCGCAGGGGCAGAACCTCGGCGCGCTGCTCGGGGTGCCGGTGGTGGACCGGACGCAGCTGATCCTCGACATCTTTGCGCAGCGGGCGCGGACGGTCGAAGGGCGCCTGCAGGTGGAGCTGGCGCAGCTGCAGTATGCGCTGCCGCGCCTGCGGGGGCTCTGGACGCACCTGGAGCGCCAGAAGGGCGGCATCGGGCTGAAGGGCCCCGGCGAAAAGCAGCTCGAGCTCGACCGGCGGCGCATCGGCCAGCGGATCCACCGCATCGGCGAGCTGCTGGAGGACGTCCGGCGGCACCGGGCCGAAATCCGCCAGGGGCGGCGGCGGCACGGGTGGGCGCAGGTGGCCCTCGTCGGCTACACGAACGCCGGGAAGTCGACCCTCCTGAACCGCCTCGGCGCGTCGGAGGTGCTCGCGGACGACCTGCTGTTCGCGACGCTCGACCCGACGACGCGCGCCATCCGCCTGCCGAACCGCCAGCGGTGCCTGCTGACGGACACGGTGGGCTTCATCCGCAAGCTTCCGCACCATCTGGTCGAGGCGTTCAAGGCGACGCTCGAAGAGGTGCGGGAGGCCGACCTGCTGCTGCACGTCGTCGATTGCTCGCATCCGTTCGCCGACGAGCAGGTCGAGGCGGTCGAGCACGTGCTCGCGGAGCTGGGGGCGGGCGGCAAGCCCGTGCTGGCGCTTCTGAACAAGACCGACCTGGAGCGGGGGTGGAACCAGGCGACGCGGCTGGCGGACCGCTTTGCGCACTGGGTGCGGATTTCGGCGCGGACGGGCGAAGGGGTCGCGGCGATGCTCGAAGAGGTCGCCGACGCCCTGAACGGCGGGATGGCCCGCCTGAGGCTTCGGCTGCCCGCCGGCGAGGGCAAGGGGCTGGCGCGGCTGCACGCGGCCGGGCATGTGCTGTCGCAGAAGTTCCGGGGGGGCTACGTCTACCTGGAGGTGTCGCTGCCGAAGGCCGCCGCCGCCGCGCTGCCGAAGGACTGGGTGCGGGGGGAGGGCTAGGTGCTGCTCAAGGGCCAGGGCATCGGGCTGCGGTTCCATCCGACGGGCAACACGTCGACGGTCGGGGTCTGGCTGACGCGCGACTGGGGGAAGATCGCCACGCGGATGAAGGGCCACCAGCGCGCGCGCTCGAAATTGCTGGGGCAGGCGGATGCGTTCTATACGTGCGAGCTGCTGTTCTATGCGCGGGAGTCCCGGAACTTGCACATCCTGGGCGAGGCGTCGCCGCTGGCCGTGCGCAGCCGTCTCCGGGAGGATTGGCGGGCTTGCGCGGTCGCGTCCTACATGGCGTGGCTGGCGGACCGCTCGCTGCCGTTCGGTCCCGCCGGGGCGGGGTTCTACGATTTGCTGGAGGAGGGTCTCGACCGCGTGGCCGAGAAGGGCGCCGGGCCGGCCTACCTGCTGCGGTTCGAGGCGCGCTGGCTGGCGCTGCTGGGCGCGCTGCCCGACCCGGACCGCTGCTCGCGCTGCCGCGCCGCCCTGCCCCCCGGGGCCGCCGGGTGGCTCGCCGCCGATGCCCGCGGGCTGCTCTGCGGGGCCTGCGCCGCGGACGAGGCGGGCGCGGAGGGGGTCGGCCCCGACGTCCGCGCCGCCTTGCGCGCCTTGGCCGCCGACGCGGAGCCGACGCGCGGCGGGCTGCCGCCGGCGGTCTATCGCGGGACGTCCGCGGTGCTGGCGCGCCTGGCGGCGACGGCGCTCGACTTGTCGAGGCCTTCGCCGGAGCGCGCGGCGGCGCTGGGGATCGCGGAGCGGATGCGGTGAGGGGGGGCGGCGCGGGAAAGGGGTTTCCATTGCGTGGAAAAATGCGGGAAACAGGTTTCCATTGCGTGGAAAACGTTGCGCGCGGGCGGGAAAAGGGGGATAGTGGGCGCGGGGGAAGGAGAGTCGAGGCTTGAGCATGGAAAACGAGATTGGACGGGACGGCGGCGCGGCGGCGGCCGCGCGGGCGGCGTTCGCAGGATGGTCGGCGGCCGGCGGCCCCGAGGGCGTGCGCTGGCTGGACCACGCGGCGACGACGCCGCGGCTGCGTTGCGCGCTGGAGGCGGAGGCGGAGTTTTATGCGCGGCGGAATGCGAATCCG
>JAZQOP010000099.1:0-9140 GCA_045627965.1 Kiritimatiellia bacterium
ATGCCCATGTTCACGTGGACCATTCGGTCGTTCGAATACGACGGATGGAACCTAATCCGGGAGCGCGTAGAGTTTGATGGCGCGGTTTCAACCAACCAATACGTTTGGGGTCTTGACCTCTCGGGCTCGTTGCAAGGCGCAGGGGGCGTCGGTGGGCTACTCACCATTCTGTCTCCTGACTCCTGTCTCCTGACTCCTGCGTATGACGCCAACGGCAACGTCACCGATCTGGTGGATACCAATGGAGCCGTTGTCGCCCACTACGAATACGACCCCTACGGCAACACCATCGCCCAGACCGGCGACCAGGCGGATGCCAATCCGTATCGGTTCAGTTCCAAGTATTGGGATGGGGAGACCGGGTTCTACTATTACGGCTACAGATTCTACAACCCCGATGCCGGACGGTGGTTGAATCGGGATCCGATTGGGGAGAAGGGATTCAATGTCCTGAGACGCCAACACCGTGGCCCGGTGTTCACCAAGCGGTCTGCTTCAGGCAGTCGGCTATACGACTACAACCTCTATGCTTTCGTTCAGAACTCGCCCGTTGATGCGGTTGACTACCTGGGGCTCGCTGCGATCTGCGACAAGCTGTGGCAGTGCGCAACATCGTGGAATAATCGACGCTGGTCGACGCTCCAAGACGCGAACCGTATACACCAACAAGCCATAATCGATCAGGCATGGAGAGGTTGTTACAATCGCCTTGCCCCCAGCAATGTGCGGCTTGGTGTGGAGCGTGCACTGCAGAATCTCGGGGTTTCCGGTGTCCGTGTCACTCAGGGCACCGACCTCAAGGCGAATGTGCCCGCCGATATCCTCGATACGCTTGGTGCCGCTGGCCTCACGGTGGAGGAAGTCGATACGATTTCGGACGAAGGCGCGTGGCGCGTGACCCTCGCCGCCGGATGGGAGTTGAAAGTCTACCAGTCGTCCGATGGTAGCTACCGCGCTGCCGTTGGCTACGTTACCGAATCCGCCGCCCACTATCTTGACGCTGCCTGGTACCTTGCCCGGCGTGCAGGACTGGCAGAGGGCTACCCCAACTCATACAACGCCGAAAACTACGGCGGTTTCTGGGGATATGATCAGCAAGCGCTCGACGCCGTGCGGCGCTACTCGCCTTGTTGTCCTGGAGTCTTTGCCCCGTGAAGATTACTCCGGCACGCGTTGCCTGGCTCTACAGTGGCCTTGTCGTTGCGCTGGCCCTGCTGCACATTGTCGGGCTATATATTCCGAAGACCGCCGAGGAGGGCGAGTTCTATTTTCCCTACATGTTTGTGAGCGGTCCGTTTGTCTGGTTCGCTGCACTGAAATTGACACTGCACACGAAGCTTGCGCTCTCGCTTCATCTTGAGAGGCCATTGGGGCCGTTGCTCTGGGTCGTAATCGTTCCGGGCGTATACAACATCATCCTCGGATCCGTTCAGTGGTATCTCATCACCGCTCTTGTCTTGAGATGTCGGCGGTGGTTTGCAGGCAAGCAGGGGAATGCCGAAAAGACGACCTGACTGATCGATGGGCTTGCGGCTATAGATTATATGGAAAAAGGGGACAGGCAATTGAGAAAGCGGCATATAAGCTGGAAAATTTGAATGGGATAATGGAATCAAGCACATGAACTGCCGCACCCCCCTCGTCTCCAATTCTTTTTCCAACACCCCCATCTCCACCTTCGCCTACACCTACGACGCCCTCTCCCGTCGCACCCAGCGTCTCGACACCACCGATTCGGCCTTGACCACGAACACCTTTTCCTACAATGTTCGCTCCGAACTTATCGATGCGACTATGGGTACCAACACCTACTCCTACGCCTACGATCCCATCGGCAACCGCACCTCCTCCTCCGAAAACGGCGTCACCAATCTCTACGCAGCCAACGAACTCAACCAGTACACCGCCCTCAACCCCGCCTCCACCAACCCCACCCCCTTCACCTACGATGCGGACGGAAACATGACTTCCGACGGCACCTGGTCCTACGCATGGGACGCCGAGAACCGCCTCATCGAAGTCCAGCCCCTCGTTACCAATCTCGACTCCACCCTCCTCCAGTTCATGTACGACGCCCAAAGCCGCCGCATCGCCCGCCGCGAGTTCTCATGGAACGATTATCTCGGCGAAACCACCTGGCACTACGTCCAAGGCCGCGCTTTCCGCTATGACGACTGGAATCTTCTAGAAGAACGCAAACCCGCCCTCGTCCCCCGCACCCCGCACCCCTACATTCCCCAGACGAACCTCGCCTTGACCGGCATTGGCGGCCCTGTTGCCGCCTCCTACCTCTGGGGCCTCGACCTCTCCTCCAGCCTCCACGACGCCGGTGGTATCGGCGGCCTCCTTATGCAGCATCACTCCGACTACACATCGCCTTTGTTCTCCTTCTGCGACGCCAATGGCAACATCACAGACCTGCTGGATGAAGACGGGGCCCTCTCCGCACACTACGACTATGATGCCTACGGCAACACCACTGTCCAATCCGGCCCCCCGCCCGCCGCCGACTCTTTCCGCTTCAGCACAAAATACTGCGAGAATGAAATGGGCCTATCCTACTATGGATACAGATTTTTCAAGGTGGAGTTGGGACGATGGATCGACAGAGACCCAATCGGGGAGCATGCTGATGGAAGCTTGTATGGATATGTTGCAAATGACCCAGTGTCGCAAGTAGACCCACATGGGCTTTTTGTCTTGGGAAAGATTGCGGGGGAGTGTCTCAAGGGCATTGCGAAGGAACTACTGATGCGCGATTTGGGGACAAGATGGGACAAAGCCCTTGGATGTCGAGTGCTTGATGACATAGCCGCCGTTGATCCAGATTTTTCCGTGAAGGTTTGTAGAGGCTTGGCCTTTGACCTGCAGTTGCAACCGACCTATAACGGCAAACCCATTGGACAGGTTTTGCTAGAATGCGTCACGGCTGGAATCATAAAAAAGGGATTAAATCAGGTGTTGAATTCTGCAACCGATCCAATTGACCGAAAACTAGTCAATGCACTCATTGAGCATTCTGTGGACGGCTCTGTAAGTGGTGCGATGGGGAAGGTTGAATTTGAAGGGAAAATTAGGCTCTATTCCTTCTGTCGAGGCAAAACACTTTACAATCTCTTGAATTATCGAACAGTCGTGACTTACGAAGGAGTGTCAGTGGCAACTACCACTTTTTCGGAGCCATTTGAATGTGTCAATAAATTCGCATTTCCGCATGTGTATAGGTGTGGAGCCTGTTTGGCTTGTCTCGAAAAGTGAAGAAATGAACATTAAACAAAAAATTGCAAATGCTTTGTCCCTATTGGTCATTGTAATCCAGTCCTGTTATATTTGCTTGGTTACAGTGTTTCCAGATCCGGTTTCAAGATGGTATTATTTGTCCAATCCTGGCCAAATTCCCCATATTGAACTGGAGCCGACCTCATTCGACCTGATGGCCACGCTTTCGTCCCAGCGTTACACTTCTCTGCAATCATTGGCGAACTACATGGAAAATCGTTTTGCCGACAACGCCGATTTGATGGGCTACTTGGATTGGCTTGCCGAAAATCTTGCGCAGGGCGAACGGAATGCCATGAATCAATTGTCCGAACTCAGGTCATTTCTGGACCAAGGCGGGAAATTGTATATATACTCTTGTGAGCATGGGGAGAGTTCAGAATATGGATTGATTGTCATAAAAGATGGAAAAGAAATATTCCGGTTGCCATTTATCAACGTTTTATAAATTCATTGGTCGGACTGCCTTGACATGCAATGATTGGAGGGTAAATTGAACTGTGTAATTTACTTCACGAGCCTCGCCGTCGCCTACGAATACGAACCCTACCGCGACCTCAAGACCCTCGTCTCCAACGCCTGGGGCACCAACGTCATCTCCACCTTCGCCTACACCTACGATGCCATCGGCCGCCGCACCGTCCGCATCGACGACGGCACGACCACGAACCTCTTCGGCTACAACCTCCGCTCCGAACTCACCACCGCCCATATGTCCACCAACCTCTACGCCTACACCTACGACCCCATCGGCAACCGCCTCTCCTCCACCGAAAACGGCCTCGCCACCACCTACGCCGCCAACGCCCTCAACCAGTACACCGCCCTCAACCCCGCCTCCCCCAACCCCACCCCCTTCACCTACGATGCGGACGGAAACATGACCCAGTACGGCGACCTCTCCTTCTTCTGGGATGCCGAAAACCGCCTCCTCGGGGTCGCCTCCAACGACACCTTCCTCGTCACCAACCGCTACGACTTCATGGGGCGCCGCGTCGAAAAAAGTTCTGCTGCCAGCACAAACTCGTTCCTTTACGACGGTTGGAACCTTATCTGCGAAACCATCGATTCCACTCTCTCATGCACAACAAACCATTATGTCTGGGGCCTCGATCTCTCCTGCACCTTCCAGGGAGCTGGAGGCATAGGTGGCCTTCTCCTTCAATATTCTTCTCTTGCCAATGATTCACTCTGTCCATTTTGCGATGCTAACGGCAACATAGGAATGTGGTTGTATGGCCTAACCAATTGTGTTTCGCATTGCGATTATTCCCCAAGCGGATCAATGAAATCACGATTGTTATGCATGCATCCTCTGATTTCTTTCTATTTCAGCTCAAAATACTATGATTTTGAGATAGATATGTCATATTATGGATATAGATATTTCGATTCATCACATGGAGCTTGGATAAACCGTGATCCGGCAGCTGAAAAAGCTTTTTCCGTCATGACTTCAAAATCAATTTCGTCACGGACATATCTTAATGTGTATAATTATGACAATAATCGTTTGATTAACGCAAGTGATTTCCTTGGACTAACGGAGATTATAGATTTCCATCCTTTTTGCGGCTCACGTCAAATAAGGAGTGGCGTGTACTCTCTCACTATAGATGATGGTCAAAATGGGAAAGTGTTGCTCCATCGGATTACGATGAAAGATGTTGAGGATGAAATGCAATACCTGATTGGACAGTTATGTCGATTTGAGCTGAAAGATGGAACAAGAAGCCGACTACATGAAGTGAGATTTGACAGCAAGTATTTTGAGGGTGAAAAAGCGCAACATCAGTACTATTTAGTAGATGAAAACTGCCCAGTTTGGGCAGACAATGAAATCAATTATATTGCCATAGGGCTTTACGAAGCATGGCTTTCAACTCCCATGACAAAGGCTAAGAAAATTGTAAATAAGTGGAAAAAGTGGCGCTGGTGGACATCGCCTACAGATGGGACGATGTATTGGCTTCAAGTTGGGTATGATCGGTATAATGACGTTTTGAAAGAATGGGAATCGGAAGACGATTGTTGTCCTTCCAGCGGGCAGAATTGAGCATTACTGAATCAGAAAATGCGACAACTGGTGTTTTTGAAAGCTGAATGATATGAAGGTTTTATTTGTGTTGATTATGTGGGCATTGATGGGCGGTTGTGGGTTGCATCTGGATACGATTTCCTGTTATACCCCTGAAGAGTTGCGGCTGCAGCTTGTCATGGGGTTGAGCCAACTCGACAAGAAGGAGTTGCTTGAACAAGAACTCAAGAATATCATTCAAAGCAAGGGAAAAAATTTGAAAAATAGTTCAAAATGTCAAATTGTTATGCAGTTGCACACCATTCTCAATCCTGATACGGCCCACGCGCCATGGTTTCAAGAAGGACATTGTGAAATCGAGGGCTTATTCCCGGCTCTCCCCGCGCATGTTGTAATTCGATTTGGCACTCATCGTTCGTATGGATATGCTTTGATGTTTGATAAACAATATGATTTCCATCCATCATTGCAAATTGACCATATTGATGGTTGTGTCTATTTTAGTACGATAAATCAATAGGGAACAAGGGGCCAGGCCATTAGAGATGACAAAACGGAAAGGGGAAAAAGGGGACAGACCCCAAATTAGGCCACCACACTGACACATGAAGCGCAAGACCTCCATGTCTGACTCCATCGGCACCTTCGCCTACACCTACGACTCCCTCGGCCGCCGCACCCAACGCATCGACGACTCCTCGATTACCAACCTCTTTGGCTACAACCTCCGCTCCGAGCTCGTCTCCGCCGAAATGGGCACCAACACCTACTCCTACGCCTACGACCCCATCGGCAACCGCGTGAACGCCACGGAATACGACGAAAGCGGCGCACCGCTTGTTGCGGAGTACGCGGCGAACGAACTCAACCAATATATCCAGCGCACAGTCCCAGGCTACGCCTCCGCCCGAGGCGAAGCCCCGACCAACGTCTTCGTCACGGTGAACGAGCGCCCCGTCGCCCGCGTTGGCGAATACTTCCACGGAGGCGACTACGCGGACAACACGCTCTCGAACCTATACGCCGACCTCGAAATCTACGCCGCGCTCAACCCGCCAGAGACCAATACCCCAGATACCGTGTATGCGGTGACCACTTCGGTCTTCGTTGCGAAGACCCCGGAGACATTCACATACGACGCCGACGGCAACATGACAAGCGACGGACGCTTCGCCTACACGTGGAATGACGAGAACCGCATGGTCTCCGCGTCCAACGCCGAGGTCTGCGTCACCTACGCCTACGACCACCGCGGTCGCATGGTGCGCAAGAATATCCAAAGCAGAGACGCCGAGCCGCAGAGCATATCCTACCTCTGGGACAACTGGAACATCGTCCGCGAAATCCACGTCTCGGGTCTCGCGTCTCGCGTCACCCACAACATTTGGGGCCTGGACCTTGACGGCACCCTCCAAGGTGCCGGCGGCGTCGGCGGCCTCCTCGCCGTAATCTGCGACGATGGCGCGTACCTGCCCACCTATGACGCCAACAGCAACATCACCGAATACGTCTCAACCAACGGCGAAGTCGCAGCCCACTACGACTACTCGCCCTTCGGCGAAACCCTCGTATCCTCCGGCCCCCTCGCTGCCTCGTTCACCCATCGTTTTTCGACCAAGCCCTATTGCGCCAACACAGGGCTGGTCGAGTACCAGTTACGGAAGTCCAGGCCGGACATAGGGCGGTGGATGAGCCGGGATCCGATTGGAGATGCATCTTTCGGCTGTTGTTTTACTAGGAGGTTGCCTCGCCTTAGGAAGTTGCATTATAACCACACGGCAAATTATGAATATTTGCTTGTTGACAATAGCGTGAACTTTTACGATGTCCTGGGGTTATGCAAGATTGAAGTGCGTTATAATTTACTTGACTGCATCTTTGGAATATGCTGGTATCATGCCTATGTTGTCGTAACAGATGTCTATGGGACCCAAACATATTATCGAGGTGGACCAAGCGCAGGGGGGTCTTCGAGTGGGAGATCTGGAGCAATAAGTTCTGGGTCAGGAGGAAGCGCGTCCGATAGTTCCGGATCAGATACTAGTGAAAGTTCATCAAGCGATTCCAGCCACGGCAGCAGTGGATCCAGCAACAGCACTAGCCCTGGAAGCAGTCCGGGTGGGGCTACAAGCAGCAGCTTTGGACCTTGGGGGCCGATAACAACCGAGTTTGGGCCATATATTCCCGGCAGCATAGATTATAATTCAGGAACGCCTCCAAGTATAATAGTTCTCGACAATAGTGAACCTTGTGACTGTTACACACAAAAACTGCAAGACGCATTAATCCGAATTCACGATGCAAAAATACCGTACAATCCTTTTGGAGACAACAGTAATGCCACGGCTCATCAGATTATAGAAGACGCGGGATTTAGCCGCCCTATCTCGCCAGTATGGGCACCGGGCAATCGCAATGAATTATGATCTAGGAGTGTAGTATGAGACTGGCGTTGCTAGTGACAACCATGCTATTATGCAGTTGCGGCTCGGAATATCAGGGATCGAGACAGGTTACCGTGGAAGCGATGGAAACGTTGTTGGAAGCGAAACTCCCTTTAGGATCAGATCTAGATGTTGTGCGTGGATTCTTATTGGCGCAGGGAATAGAACATGGCGTAATTGAGAAGGAATGCAAAATTCGTGCAATTATCCGCGATACTAAAAAGACTACTTTGATTTCGGAATCTATAACCCTTGATTTTATCTTCGATTCCAATGGAAAGCTCCAAAGTTGGGAAGTAAAGAAAGTACTTACTGGGCCATGATTAATTCTGAAAGGACATTTTTCTCCAACACCACAGTTAGTTGGCCGCTGTCTGGCTTCGCCTACGGCTACGCATACGACCCCATCGGCAACCGCACCGCAGCTTCCGAAAACGGGCACTAGGGGACAGGCCCATAGATGATGACAAAACGGAGAAAGATGAAACCCCATAATTCCAACACAAATTCTCCTCATTCTGGTGTCGCCTGGTACTTGTGGTGTGCCGCAGACTCAGCCCACGCCCTCGGCCAACTCACCGCCATCGACTACTCCGATTCCACCCCCGACGTCGCCTTCACCTACGACCGCCTAGGCCGCCAACTGACCATCACCGATGTCCTAGGCATCCGCACCAACCTCTTTTCCCCCACCGCCCTCCTCGAAGAGCGCCACCCCGACGGCACCGCCCTCGTCCGCTCCTTCGACGCCTACGGCCGCGCCGCCGGCATCGCCCTCGGCGCCGACTACGCCGTCGGCTACGGCTACGACGAGTTCGGCCGCTTTTCAACCGTCTCCGTCTCGAATGGCGCCACCTTCACCTACTCCTACGTCCCCAACTCCTCCCTCCTCTCCGGCTACACCAACGATCTCGGCCTCTCCGTCGCCTATGCCTACGAACCCCACCGCGACCACAAAACCCTCGTCTCCAACGCCTGGTCCACCTGGTCCACCAACGTCATCTCCACCTTCGCCTACACCTACGACGCCCTCGGCCGCCGCACCTAGCGGGTGGATTCGGGCCTGACGACCAACGTATTCGACTACAACACGCGATCCGAACTGATCAATGCGGTCATGGGCACCAACACCTACTCCTACGCCTACGACCCCATCGGCAACCGCCTCTCAGCCACCGAGAACGGCGCCACCACCCTCTACGCCGCCAACGAACTCAACCAGTACACCAACGCCCTGGCCGGCGGCCGCGCCCCCACCTACGACCTCGACGGCAACATGACCTCCGATGGCGAGCACCATTTCACCTGGGATGCCGAAAACCGCCTCGTGGGCGTCTCCCCCCGTGTCCTGATCACCGGCAGCCGCACCTATTCCTACG
>JAZQOP010000100.1:0-2706 GCA_045627965.1 Kiritimatiellia bacterium
GGCGCAAAGTTAGCCGTGGCTAACTTGCCGCGCCAAGCCGCCCCGGACCGGAAAATAGCCGGCCAGACACCCAGGACCCCGCCCCGTCAACGCCGCGGCTTCAGCGCCGCGCGATAGACCTCCAGGTGCGCCGTCGCCTGCTCCCCCGGCGTCGGGCCCGCCTCCAGCCATCGCCGCGCCGCCGCCCCGTGCGCCCGCGCCAAGGCCGGGTTCGCCCAATACGCCCGCATCGCCTCCGCCAGCCCCTTCGCGTCCCCCGGCGCCACCAGCCGCCCCGTCGCACCATCCTCCACCAGCTCCGGCATCCCTCCCGCCGCCGTCGCGACCGTCGGCCGCATCCACGCCGACGCCTCCAAAATCGACATCGGGCGATTCTCGACCTTCGACGGCTGCAACAGCACATGCGTCCGCGCAAAAAACGCCGACGCCTCCATCCGCCCCGCAAATTCCACCCGGTCGTCGATCCCCAGCCGCCGCGCCTTCCGTTCCAGCGCCCCGCGCAACGGCCCGTCCCCCGCCACCAGGATCCGCCACGGCCGCGGCGACGTATCCGTCCACCGGTCCAGCCACTTCGCCGCCTTCAGCGCCAGCACGTGGTTCTTCTCGTCCGACAGCCGCCCCAGCAGCCCGAACGTAAACGGCCGCTCCTCGCAATGGATCGCCTCCGCCGCCGCACGCGTCGCAATCCCGTCCGCCACCGGCGCCGTCGGAATCCGCGCCAGCTGCAGCGGCAGGAACCCCCGCCCCTTCAGCAGCCGCTCGTAGAACTCCGTCAGCACGACCACCCGGTCGAACTTCCGCAGCGCCCACAGGTTCACCTGGAAATAGAGCCGTTCCTTCAGCGCCCAGCGCCGGAACAGCCACCCGTGCACCGTCGACACCGTCGCAAACGGCACCACGTCGTCCTCGTCCCGCGGCGCCGCCGCCATCGCCACGTGCACATCCGACTTGTAGCCCGTCGAATGCAGCACCTCGACCCCCTCCTCCTCCGCCGCGCGCCGCAGCGCCGCCGCCAGCCCGCGCGACAGCCGCCCCTCGACCGCGAACCGCCGCACCGGCGCGCACCCCCCGAACGCCTCCGCCAGCGCCGACGCCCCCGCCCCCGACAGCCGCGCCTCCTCCAGCAGCCACACCCGCACATCCGCCCCAGCCGCCCGCAGATTCCTCGCCAGGTCCATCGTCGCGCGCTCCGCCCCGTAGACCGCCCGCGTATCCTGCATCACCAGCGCGACCTTCATCCCGCCGCGCCCTTTCAGCCCGCGTCCGGCGCCGGCGTGTGCGCCCCCTGCCCCCCCGGCCCCGCCAGCAGGTCCGGCCGCCGCGCCGCCGTCCGCAGCCGCGACTGCTCCGCGCGCCACTTCGCAATCTTCACGTGGTCGCCCCCCAACAGCACCTCCGGCACCGCCATCCCGCGGAACACCGGCGGCCGCGTATACTGCGGAAACTCCAGCGCCGGCTCCGTGAACGATTCGCTCTCCGTCGCCCCAGGCCCCCCCCCAAGCGCCCCGGGCAGCAGCCGCACCACCGCATCCGTCACGATCGCCGCCGAAATCACCCCGTTCGTCAGCACATAGTCCCCGATCGAAATCTCCATGTCCGCCAGCCCCTCGCGAATCCGCTCGTCAAACCCCTCGTAGTGCCCGCACACGAAGATCAGATGCTCCCGCTGCGACAGCTCCCGCGCCAGCGACTGCCGGAAAACCGTCCCCTGCGGCGTCATCAGGATCACCGTCGTCCCCTCCCGCCGCAGCGCCTCCACCGCCTTGAACACCGGCTCCGGCTTCATCACCATCCCCGGCCCCCCCCCATACGGCCTGTCGTCCGTCGTCCGGTGCACCCCCTCCGCGTAATCCCGCAGATCCACGCACCGGATCTTCGCCAGCCCCGCCGCCTGCGCCCTCCCTAAAATGCTTTCCCCCAGGACGCCATCCAGCATCCTGGGGAAAATCGTGAGAATATCGATCTCGAGCGGCATGCCCGCCGCCTCGGTCCTACTCGACGACCTCGAGCATCGCGCGGCGCCCCTGACGGGCCGCCACCGTGCTCAAAAGCGTCCGCACGGCGCCGACCGTCTTGCCGGACTTGCCGATGACCTTGCCCACGTCGTCCGGGTGGCAGCGCAGCTCATACACGACCGTGCGCTCGCCTTCGACTTCGGTCACTTGCAGCTCTTCGGGGTGGTCCACGAGGGTCTTCGCGATGTATTCGATGAATTCTTTCATCTGGGGCCTTTCAGGTTGGATGGGGGGAAAATGGGAATGGGGGGCCCGGATCGGGCCGGCGCACGGCGGATGCCTCCCGGCGCGCTCCTCGCGCCCGGACACGTCCCGCCGCCGCGTCCTACGCCTTGTGCGCCTTGCGGATCAGCGAGGCCACCGTCTCGCTCGGCTGCGCGCCCTTCGCAATCCAGGCCTCGGCCTTCGCCAAGTCGAGCTTGAAGCTCCCCTCGCCCTTCTTCACCGGGTCGTACCAGCCGATCTCCTCCAGGAAGGAGCCGCCGTTCGCCGAACGGACATCCGTCGCGACAATGCGGTAGAAGGGGTTCTTGTTCGAGCCCATTTTGCGAAGACGAAGTTTGACTGCCATGATGTTCTGTTCCTTATCTTGAGGTTGCCGCCCCGGGCGCGGCCATACCGATTCCAATGGCCCGGGCTTGCTAAAGCGCACGCGCTTATACCCCATCCCCTTCCCCCGCGCAACATTTTT
>JAZQOP010000101.1:0-9770 GCA_045627965.1 Kiritimatiellia bacterium
GGCGGCGTTGAGAAAGGTGAGGATGCCGGAGAAGGAGATCATCAGGCCGAGTTCGAGGAGCTTGTCGGCAAAGGCGTTGCCGCCGGTGTAGCAGTGGAGGACGGCGGGGGCGCGGGCGGCGTTCCCGGGGACGCGGGCCCATTCGGCGGCGTAGTCGCGGAGGAGGGCGAGCGTGTCGGCGTCGGCCTCGCGCGAATGGATGACGGCGGGGCGGCGGACGTCGAGGGCCAGGGCGAGCATCTTTTCGAAGAGGTTGCGCTGGGCGCGGGCGGATTCGGGCGAGTAGTGGTAGTCGAGGCCGACTTCGCCGATGGCCCGGCAGGCCGGGTCGAGGGCCTGTTCGCGGAGGAGCGGGAGGTCGCGGTCGGCGGGCGGCAGGAGGGCCTGCTCGCGGTCGAGGCCGACGGCGCAGACGATGCGGCCGGGATGGCGCCGGGCCAGGTCGAGGACGAGGGCGTTCGACTCGGGCGAGGCGCCGACGGCGCAAAGGCGGTCGACGCCGGCGGCGGCGGCGGCGGCCAGGACGCCGGAGAGGGTGCCGTCGGCGGCGAAGGTGTCGAAATGCGAATGGGTGTCGAAATAGGGCATGGGCGGAGCATAGCGCGCGGGGGGCGGAATGTCCACAGACGAACGGCGCGCCGGGCGGGAAAAAGCGCGGCGGGGAGGGCGCGGGCGCGGCGGCGGGCGATTCGGCGGCCGCCGGGGGCAGAATACGCTGGAGGGGGGCGCGGTTTTGTGCTTGAATTGGCGCGTCCAAGACAAGGAGGAAGAAGCATGAAAAAGGCTCAGGAAGGCGTGGAATCCGAAATCCGTCTGCAGGCGAAGGCCATTTTGCCGAAGGGGTGGCGTGCGGCGGGGATCGCTGCAGGGCTGAAGGCGAGCGGGGCGCCCGACATGGCGATGATGTTCAGCGAGCGCCCGGCGGACGTGGCGGCGACCTTCACGACGAACCAGGTCTGCGCCGCGACGGTGCGCCTGGACCGCGAGCGCGTCGAACGCTACGGGATGGCGCACGGGATCGTCGTGAACAGCGGCCAGGCCAACGCGTGCACCGGTAAGGCCGGCCTCCGGGACGCGACCGACATGGCCGCCGCCGCCGCCGCCGCGACGGGCGTGGCGCCGGAGATGTTCCTGGCCTGCTCGACGGGCCGCATCGGCGTGCGCCTCGACATGGGGCGCATCCTGCCGGGGATCGGCAAGCTGGCGGGCGCGCTGGCGGCGGGGGAGGCGGGCGGCAATGCCGCGTCGGGCGCGATCCTGACGACCGACACGCGCCCGAAGCGCTACACGGCGACCTTCGCGGCGGCCGGCGGGACGCCCTGCCGCGTGACGGGCTTTGCCAAGGGCGCCGGCATGATCCAGCCCAACATGGCGACGATGCTCGCCTTCATCCTGACCGACGCCAAGGTGAACCGCGCCGCGATGGCCCGGATGTTCAAGTCCGCGGTGCAGGGGTCGTTCAACCGCATCACCGTCGACGGCGACCAGTCGACGAACGATTCGGCCTTCCTGCTGGCCAACGGTGCGGCGGGGAACGAGGAGGCGCTGCGGCCGGGCGTCGAAGGGTGGGCGGCGTTCGAGGCGGCGGTGCGGGCCATTGCGCTGGCGCTGGCGAAGGACATGGTGCGCGACGGCGAGGGCGCCGCGAAGTTCGTGACGGTCCATCTCGAAGGCGCGAAGAGCGCGGCCGACGCGGAATGCGCGGCGCGGTCGGTCGCGAACTCGCTGCTCGTCAAGACGTCGTGGGCGGGGACCTATCCGAACTGGGGGCGGATCATGGATTCGCTGGGCTACTCGAAGGCGACGGTCGTCGAGGAGAAGGTGGACATCGCCTATGACGGGGTGACGGCCGTGCGCGGCGGCATCCGCGTCGACGCGGTCATGGAGGCGGCCCTCCGGAAGATCATCGGGCGCAAGGAGTTCACCGTGTCGATCGACCTGCACCTGGGGAAGGGCGCCGCCGAGGTCTACGCCTGCGACTGCACCGAGGAATACGTGCGGATCAACGTCGACTAGGCGGGCCGCGCCGCGCCCCCCGGACCCCTCCCCATGCCCCGCGACCTGCCCCCCGACCCGCCCCCCGCGCCGGCGCCGGCGTCCGATGCCGACGCCGCCGACATCGCGCTGATGGGCCGCGTCGCCCGGGCGGACGCGGAGGCCTTCCGGGAGCTGGTCGTCCGGCACCAGGCGCCGCTTCTGAACTTTTTCACGCGCCTTGGCGCTTCCAATGTATGCGAGGATCTCACCCAGGAGACCTTCGTCCGACTATGGAAATACCGCGACCGATACCGCCCTTCGGCGAAATTCACGACCTTCCTCTACACGCTGGCGCGCCACGCGTGGCAGGACTCTTGCCGCCGCCAGCTGCGCTTTGCGTCGTTCCAGGAGCGCTATGCCCGCGAAACGCCCCGGGAGACCGACGGCGGCCTGCCCGAGCTGCGCAAGGACATGGACGTCCAGGCGGCCCTCGATTCGCTCTCGCCCAAGCACCGCGAAGTGCTCGTCCTGGCCGTGCACCAGGGCTTGCGCTACGAGGAGATCGCCCAGGTCCTCGGCATCCCCGAGGGCACGGTGAAAAGCCGGATTTTCAATGCGTTGTCGACTTTGCAAAGGATGTTCCGCGATGAAAAGAATCCCTGACGACCCCCTGGCCGACTCCCGCTTTGCCGACCTCCTGCGCCACCTGCGCGCCGTCCCGGCCCTGCAGCCCGCCTTGGCGGACGGCGCCTGGACCGGCCGCCTCGTGGCCGAGGCGACGGGGGCCGATCCGATCGGCGCCGGGACGCCGTTTGCGGAAACCCTGCGCGCGCTGCGCTCGCTCCCCGCCCCGAAGGCGCCGGACGGCCTGGCCGACCGCGTCGTGGCGGCGGCGCTGGAGGCCGGACGCGCCGAACGGCGGATGCGGACCTGGCGGTTCGTCCGCGTGCTCCAGGTGGCGGCGGCCGTGGCGCTGCTGGCGACGGGGCTGCACCTGTTCTTCGCGGGGCGCGCCGGGACGTCCGGGAGCGCGCCGGCCGCCGCGGCGGCGCCGCAGACGCCGTTGCAGGCCCTTTTGGGCGCGCAGCGCGCCGACGGCGCCTTTGCCCCCGACGACGATTCCGCCGGCGTGACGGCGCTGGCCGTCCTGGCCCTGCTCCACAACGGGCCGGCCGCCGGCGAGGCCGCCGACGTCGCCATCGCCGCCGGCCTGGACCACCTGGTGGCCGTCCAGCGCGAGGACGGCACCTTTGCCGACGGCGGCCATGCGGCCTACGACGACTACCTGGCGATCAAGGCCTTGCAGGCGGCCCGGCGACTGCCCGGCGCCAAGCCCGAATGGCTGGCGGCGGCGGCCCGCGGCCTCCCCCATCTGCCCGAGCCCGCCCAGGTGGCCGCCCTGAACCGCCAGCTGGCCCATCCCGAGGCCGCCTGGGCCGACCTCCAGGCTCCCGCCGTGCCCGCCGCTTTGGCCCTCCTGCGGCGCTGAGGCGCGCTTGTTCAAGGCTCGGGCGGGCGAAACGGCCCGAAACGGAAGCTCCATGCCTCCAAGATGCGCGCGGCGCGCAGTTAGCCCAGGCTAACATCTTGGCGAAACAGGCTTCCATTGAATGGAAACGTGTTTCCGCCCCTTTTCCACGCAATGGAAACGTGTTTTTCGGGGCGGCTAGGCGACGATGAGGGGGACCCGCGTCTCGGCGGGGGTGAGGCCGGAATGGTGGCCGCGGAAGCGGAAGACGTGCGAGTAGGGGGAGGGGCCCTGGAAGACGACGCCGGGGGCGGCCAGCAGGACGTAGTCGCCGGAGCGGGAGGCGAGGGCGGGATGGGGGCGTCCGGGGCCGAGGAGCCCGCTGGCGAGGTATTCGTCGCGCGTCAGGAGGCGGTGGGTCCCGGCCAGGGCGGGGCCGCGCAGGATGGCCCGGGCGGCGGCGTCCTGCGAGGGCCGCACGAAGAGGTGCATGCAGCGGGCGTCGCCGGACGGGAGGGTGGTGAAGGTGTCGTAGAGGCCCGGGATCTTCGAGAGGTCGACGATCCGCTCGACGGCCATCAGCCCGTGGTCGGCGGTGACCAGGAGGAGGGGCGGCGCGGCGAGCTTGGCGAAGGCGGCGGCAAGGCGCGCGAGGGCGGCGTCGATTTCCTTGAGGTGCGCGACGGCGGGCCGCGAAAGGGGGCCGGAGGCGTGGCAGACGGAGTCGTAGTGCGGCCAGTAGGCGTAGGTGTAGGAGGGCGTCCGTCCGCGGGCGATGGCGAGAAGGTGGCGGTGGAGGCCGGCGAGGGCGGAGTAGGCGCGGCGGGTGGTCCACCACGGCTGCGCGAGCGAGGTGGCGGAGGTCGGGATGCCGACGGTCGAGACCAGGTGCCTGTCGACGGGGACGGTGGCGAGCGGCGCGGGGATGCGGAGGTAGCCGGCGAGGGGGAAGTCCGGCGGTGCGAAGGGCGCGCCGGTGCGGGAGCGGTAGGGCAGGAGCGTCGCGGCGCCGCCCAGGTCGGGGAAGTGGATGTGCCAGCCGGTGACGCCGTGCTCGGCGGGCGAGGAGCCCGTGGCCACGGTCGTGACGACGGCGGCCGTGGTCGCCGGCGAGACGGTATCGATGAGGGCCCGCGGCGGATGCGCCGCGAAGAACGGCGAGGCGCGCCGGCGGGCGGGCGAGGAGAGGTAGTGGCCGAGCTGTTCCGCCCCGAGCCCGTCGAGGAGCAGCAGGACCACGTGGCGGCGGCCGGCCACGGCGCCGTGGGGCAGGGCCCGCAGGTCGGCGTGCGGCGTGCGCCCGCCCAGGCCGCGGATGAGGCTCGCCGTCAGGTTGAGCAGCGAGCCGCCGGCATAGTCGGGGACGGGGAGGTCGCGCAGGGCGGGGGCGGTAGGGGCGTTTTCCATGGCCGGAGCAGGGGGGTGGGGGAGGGGGGCGGAGGTCATTCCTCGCCCGTGATCTCCTGGAGGACGTCTTCGAGGGTGATGAGGCCGACGACTTCGTAGTGGTCGTCGGTGACGAGGAACATCGGGAGCCGCGTCACGCGCATGCGGGGCAGGAGGTGGTCGACGGGCAGGTAGGAGGCGACCAGCTGCGGCGGATGGAGGTAGTCGGCGATCGTCTTGCCGCCCGGGTCCGGGTCGGACAGGACGTCGAAGACGTGGACGATGCCCGTGTAGGTGCGCCTGGCGGCGTCGTAGACCGGGTAGCGCGAGATGTCGTGGGCGCGCGCAAAGTCCAGGAAGGCCGGGATGTCGAGCGCGGAATTGACGACGACCATCTTGTCGCGCGGCGTCATGAGGCTGGCGCAGGTCTTGTGCGTCAGGTCGAAGACGCCGTGGATCATCTCGGTCTCGTGCGGGGTGAGGACGCCGGACTGGACGCCTTCGCTGGCCAGGAACAGGAGCTCCTCGCGGGTGACGAGCAGCTGGCTGGCCTCGGGGTCGGAGGCCGGCTGCCGCGAGACGAGGCGGATGACCCAGTTGACCAGGATGACCAGCGGCGAAAAGACGATGGCCGTCAGGCGCAGGAGCGGGGCGAAGCGCAGCACGCGCGTGGACGGCGACGCCTGGAACCAGGCCTTGGGGATGTATTCGCACGCCACCAGGATCGTCAGCGTGAGCAGCCCGCCGGCGATGGCCGCGCCCGTCGTCCCGAAGGCGTCGTAGCCGATGGCGGCGGCGGTGACGGCGGCCGCGACGTGCAGCAGGTTGGTCGTGATCAGCGTGGTCGAAAGGAGGATGTCGGGATGGGCCAGGAAGTAGCGGATGGTGCGGGCGCCCGGCACGCGCCGGCGCAGCTGGTGCTGCAGGCGGAGGCGGTTCAAGGCGATGATGCCGGTCTCGATGCCGGCGGCAAACGCGGCACCGAGCAGGCACAAGGCAAGGAAGGCGACCTGGAGGGCGAGCATCATCGCGTCGGGAAGGGGGCGGGGCTGTCGGATGGCGGCATGTTCATCGTGCGTCCCACCTTTATACGAGCCGGACGCCCCGAGCGCAAGCGCGCTTTTTTGCCGGGCGCCGATTTGCGAATCGGCTTGCGGGGGCGGGGGGAGTGTGGCAGAGTTCCGCGCATGAGCAACCAGTCTCCAGATCAAGTGGTGGCCCGCGTTCGCGAGCTGAGGGACATCCTGGGCGTTTCGGTCGCCGACGCGGCGCGGAAGTGCGGCGTGGATGAGGCGACCTACCGGGGCTACGAGGACGGCACCGTGCCGATGCCCATCAACAGCCTCTACGGCCTTGCCGAGCTGTTCGGGACGGACGTCACGGTGCTGCTGACCGGCGAGCAGCCGCGCATGGACGGCTACACGGTCGTCCGCTGCGGCAAGGGCGCCCACGTCGACCGCTACGAGGGCTACCGTTTCGAGTCCCTCGCCGCGAATTTCAAGGGCCGCGACCTGGAACCGATGATCGTCACCCTCGAGCCCCACCAGGACGAGGCCCACGAGCCGGCGCTGGTGGCCCACCACGGCCAGGAGTTCAATCTGGTGATCGAAGGGCACGTCCGCGTCGTCGTCGGCCGGGGCGACTTCGTGCTGGGGCCCGGCGACTCCATCTATTTCGACGCCTCCCTGCGGCACGGCCAGCGCGCGGTGGGCGGCCCCGCCAAGTTCCTGACCGTCATCCAGCTGGAGAAGTAGCCCCACCACCGCACGGCCCCCGAGCCGCCTTTCTGCCATGACATCCTTGCGCAAGATTGCCGTATTGGTCGGCGACGGCATGGGGGACGACCCCGTGGCCGCCCTCGCCGGCCGCACCCCCCTCCAGGTCGCCTCGCTGCCGTGGATGCGGCGCGTCGCGGGCCTGGGCCGCCGCCGCCTGATCCAGACCGTCCCCGACGGCCTGGCCCCCGGCTCCGACGTCGCGAACATGGGCCTCCTCGGCTACGACGCGCGCGCCAACTACACGGGCCGCGCCGCGATCGAGGCGGCCGGCGCCGGCCTCTCCCTTGCCCCGGGCGACGTCGCCTACCGCACCAACCTCGTCACCGTCGCCCCCGACGGCACGATGCTCGACTATTCCGCCGGCGACATGCCGACGGCCGACGGCCGCGCCCTGGTCGCCTCGCTCGCCGAGGCCGCCGCCGCCCTCAACCCCGCCTTCCATTTCCACGGCGGCGTCTCCTACCGCCACCTGCTCGTCTGGCAGGGCGGCCCCGACGCCCTGCGGTTCAACCCGCCGCACGAAATCTCCGGCCGCGACACCGCCGCCTACCTCCCGGCTGGCCCCCGCGCCGAGGAGTTCCTCGCCCTGATGGACCTCTCGCGCCAGGTCTTCAAGGACCACCCCGTGAACCGGGCCCGCCGCGCCGCCGGCCTCCGCGAGGCGACCCAGATCTGGCCCTGGGGCGCCGGCGCCGCCATGGCCCTCCAGCCCTACGCGGAACGCTACGGCCGCAAAGGCGCGATCATCACGGCCGTCGATCTGGTCCGCGGCCTCGGCAACCTCTGCGGCCTGAAGACCCCCCGCGTCGAAGGCGCCACGGGCTGGATCGATACCAACTACGCCGGCAAGGCCGCCGCCGCCATCGAGACCCTGAAGGCCGACGATTTCGCCTACGTCCACGTCGAGGCCCCCGACGAATGCGGCCACAAGGGCCTGCCGGATGAGAAGATCCGCGCGATGGAAACGATCGATTCGCTCATCGTCGGCCCCGTCTGGAAGGCCCTCGAGGCGGCCGGCGAACCCTACCGCCTCGTCATGTGCACCGACCACCGGACCCCCGTCGCCCGCCGCGGCCACACGGCCGACCCCGTCCCCTTCGCCTGGGTCGATGGCCCCGTCGGCCTCGCTGACCTCGCAACGGCCCCGCAGGCCGACTTCGACGAGTCCATCCCCGCCGAGCCGGCGCCCTCCGGCCGCCTCCCGCTGGCCTGCGACCTGATGGATGCGCTGCTCCGCAAGGATTAGCCCCATGCCCAAGCTCCCGTATCCCGTCGCCCGCGCCTACCGCCTCCTCCAGCCGGGCCCCGTTCTCCTCCTCGCCACCGCCTCCCGCGACGGCACCCCCGACGTCATGCCCATGGCCTGGCACATGCCCGTCGATTCCGACCCCGCCCGCGTGGCCTTCGTCTGCGACGCCTCGCACCTCTCCTTCGACAACCTGGTGGCCACGAAGGAATGCACCCTGAACATCCCGACCCGCCCCCTGGCGGGCGCCGTCGCCGCCTGCGGCAGCGTCAGCGGCCGCTCCGTCGACAAGTTCGCCGCCTACGGCCTGACGCCCCGTCCCTCCGCCCACGTCGCCCCCCCGACGGTCGAGGAGTGCCCCGCCTCCTTCGAATGCCGCCTCCTCGACGCCTCCCTCGCCGAATCCCTGAACCTCCTCGTCGTCGAAATCGTCGCGGCGCACGTCGACCCCGTCCTCTTCCCCGACGCCGCCCCCGGCCGCCCCCTCCCGCCGACCCTCCACCACCTGCACGCAAGCCTCTACTGCACGCCGGCCGACCGCCCCTTCGAAGTCTAGCCCCCATGCCGACGACTTTCCATCTTTTCGACCTGCGCGCTTGCATTGCCGCCCGCAGGTGGGTAGAGTAGGGGCATACGAAGGAAGTCACGCCCGTGGACAACGAAGCAACCGCAACCGCCGATGCCGCCGCCGCCGAGCCGATGCCGGCCGCGGCCCCCGCCGAAGCCACGTCCGCCGGTGCCCCGCCCCCCCGGCCGCCGCACGAGCGCGGCGACATGCTGGTCGAGACCCGCGACCTGGTCAAGGCCTACAAGCGCCGCCGCGTGGTCAAGGGCGTCAACCTGAACGTCCACGCCGGCGAAATCGTCGGCCTCCTGGGCCCGAACGGCGCCGGCAAGACGACGAGCTTCTACATGATCACCGGCCTCGTCAAGCCGACGAGCGGCCGCGTCTTCTTCAAAGGCCGGGACGTGACCGCCCTGCCGATGTTCCAGCGCGCGCGCATGGGCCTGGGCTACCTCGCCCAGGAGCCCTCGATCTTCCGCAGCATGACCGTCGAGGAAAACGTCCTGGCCGTCCTCGAAACCCTCCCCCTGTCCCGCCGCGAACGGATGCACCGCCTCGAACGCCTCCTCTCCGACCTCAAGATCGCCTACCTCGCCAAGCAGAAGGCCTACACCCTCTCCGGCGGCGAACGCCGGCGCCTGGAAATCACGCGCGCCCTCGTGACCGAGCCCTCGCTGATCCTCCTCGACGAGCCCTTCAGCGGCGTCGACCCGCTCGCCGTCTACGACGTCCAGCAGATCATCCGCGACCTGCGCGACCGCGGCCTGGGCATCCTCATCACGGACCACAACGTGCGCGAGACCCTCTCGGTCGTCGACCGCGCCTACGTCATCTATTCGGGCGAGGTCCTCTGCGAAGGGACGCGCGAGTTCCTGGTCAACGACCCCGTCGCGCGCGAAAAGTATTTGGGCAAGGAGTTCACCATGTAGCGGCTCCGCGCCCTGCAACAACCCACACGAATCCAATGAGAGGAGATCGAATGGAAATCCAAGTCACGGGTCGGAACGTCCAGGTCAGCGATGGCCTCAAGGACTACGTCGTCGGCAAGCTGGCTCCCGTCCTCGAGAGCTATCCCCGCGTCGAGAGCGCACATGTGGTCCTGTCGCTCGAAAAGTTCCGCCACACCGCCACGGTCACCGCCCAGGGACGCGACAAGCTCAACGTGTCCGCCGACGAGACCTGCGATGACATGTATGCCGCCATCGATGCCGCCATCCTGAAGGCCGACAAGCAGCTGCGCAAGTCCCGCGACAAGATGATCTCCCGCCAGCAGGGCGGCCGCGAAGGCCAGCGCCTCGGCGACGTCGAGCCCCCCGCCGGCCTCTAGCCCCGCCGGCCCCCCGGGGCGGC
>JAZQOP010000102.1:0-7551 GCA_045627965.1 Kiritimatiellia bacterium
CTTCATGTGCGTTTGTTTACTCCTTTCTAAATTTATTTCAAACTTGTGACTCCTGATAAGTCACACACAAAATCAATATATTCTTTACATTCCTTTAACGCTTTTTCGCTTCCCCCGCATCCCCCTTGGGAGTAGTATCCCGCGCGTTCCAATCCTTCAACAACGGAGTCTTTCCATGAAAATGCGTACCCATACCTGCGGCGCCCTCCGCGCCTCCGACGCCTCCTCGACCGTCACCCTTTGCGGCTGGGTCGATTCCGTCCGCGACCACGGCGGCCTCATCTTCATCGACCTGCGCGACCGCTACGGCATCACCCAGTGCGTCTTCGACCCCCAGGACTCCCAGGACGCCTGGGATGTCGCCCAGTCCTGCCGCTCCGAATACGTCGTCCAGGTCGCCGGCCGCGTCCTCGTCCGCCCCGCCGACATGGTCAACCCCCGCCACGCCACCGGCGAAATCGAGGTCCGCTGCACCTCCATCCGCATCCTCAACAAGTCCCAGACGCCCCCCTTCCCCCTGCCCGACCGCGAAGCCGCCGAGGTCTCCGAGGACCTCCGCCTCGAGTTCCGCTACCTCGACCTCCGCCGCCCCCCCATGCAGCAGGCCCTCCAGCTGCGCCACCGCCTCATCCAGACCGCCCGCAACTACTTCGACGAAAACGACTTCATGGAGATCGAGACCCCCATCCTCACCAAGTCGACCCCCGAAGGCGCCCGCGACTACCTCGTCCCCTCCCGCGTCTGCCCCGGCGAATTCTTCGCCCTCCCGCAGGCCCCCCAGCAGTACAAGCAGCTCCTCATGATGTCCGGCATGGACCGCTACTTCCAGGTCGCCCGCTGCTTCCGCGACGAAGACCTCCGCGCCGACCGCCAGCCCGAATTCACCCAGCTCGACATCGAAATGTCCTTCGTCGAGCAGGAGGACATCATCTCCATCGTCGACGGCCTCATCGTCAAGCTCATGGCCGCCGCCAACCTCCCCGTCCCCCAGCTCCCCCTCCCCCGCATGACCTGGCGCGACGCCATGGACCGCTTCGGCTCCGACAAGCCCGACCTCCGCTTCGGCATGGAGATCGTCGACCTCGCCGACGTCTTCGCTGGCACCTCCTTCAAGGTCTTCGCCCGCGCCCTCGCCGAGGGCGGCGTCGTCAAGGCCATCAACGCCAAGGGCGCCTCCCCCGCCTGCTCCATCGCCCTCGTCGAAAAGGACTGGACGGGCCTCGCCAAGGAAGCCGGCCTCGGCGGCCTCGCCTACATCCGCATCCAGGAGGACGGCACCTGGAAGTCCCCCATCGCCAAGTTCTTCACCGACGACGAAAAGGCCAAGATGACCGCCAAGCTCGACATCGCCCCCGGCGACCTCGTCCTCTTCGGCGCCGACAAGGCCGAGAAGGTCCTCCCGCTCCTCGGGCGCATCCGCCTGCTGGCCGCCGCCCAGGTCCACGCCATCCCCGAGAACGTCTTCAAGTTCACGTGGGTCACCGACTTCCCCCTGTTCGAGCGCAACGACGAAGGCCGCCTCGTCTCCGTCCACCATCCCTTTACCGCGCCGAACCCCGAAGACCTCGCCAACCTCGAGGACCATCCCGAAAACGTCCGCGCCCTGGCCTACGACATCGTCCTGAACGGCACCGAGCTCGGCGGCGGCTCCATCCGCATCCACGACCCGGAGTTCCAGGCCCGCATGTTCAAGGTCCTCGGCCTGCCCGAAGACGAGATCAACGCCCGCTTCTCGCACCTCATCCGCGCCCTGCAGTTCGGTGCGCCGCCGCACGGCGGCCTGGCCATCGGTGCCGACCGCCTTGTCATGCTCCTCGCCGGCTGCAAGTCCATCCGCGACGTCATCGCCTTCCCGAAGACCCAGAAGGCCATGGACCTGCTCATGGGCGCCCCGGCGACCGTCGACGACAAGCAGCTCCGCGACATCCACATCCGCCTCGCCAACGCCCCTGCGAAGGCCTAGCGCCCTCGCCACGGCCCCCCAAGACGCCCCCGCCAGCCAGCGGGGGCGTCTTGCGTCTCCGGCCCCCCGGGGATTTTGCGGATTTTAGCGTCAAGGGGCCTGCCGGGCCCACGTTTATGGAAACGCGGGGGGCCCGGAAGGCGTCCCGGGCGGCAAAAAACGACGCAGGAGGGCGGCGCCTTAGGGGTGCCGCACCACCCGGTAGGCCGCAAAGGGGGCCGTTTCGCCCTCCAGGACGAATGCGACGATGCCATCCTCCCCGGCAACCGCCTCGCTTCCTTCGACCGGCGTCCAGACCTGCGGATCGGCCAGCAGGTCGTCGCAGCGCTCCAGGCCGTAGCGGATGCCCGGCACGGCCATGTCCAGCTTCACGGCAGGCGCCGCCCCTTCTTCCGATGCCCATTCCAGCCCGTCGACCAGGAACGGCTCGCCCGTCTTGACGATCGTGGCCACGACCGACAGCGTTTCGCCGTCCGAGGCGTTCGTCACCGCGATCGACCGCAGATAGACGTTGTGGTCGTCGCCGCCGGTCGAGGAGTAGTTCCAGATGCGGAACCGCTCCGGCGCGCCCTCCGCCATGAACGCCCCGCCCACCGTCTCCGCCGTCCCGCCAAGCGGCGCAATCGTCGCGGAAAATTCGCGCCCGGCCGTCCAGGTCACCGCCACGTCCATGCCGCCGTCCGTCCAGGCCGTCGCCGTGGCCTCGCCGCCGTTCAGCAGATAGGCGGAACCGCCGCCGTTGAAATACAGCTGCCAGAGGGTTTCGCCGCCCGCCGTCTGCAGCGCGACCCCCGTGCCGTAACCGTTCTCGATGCTACCGTTCTCCCAGCGGACCGTGAACGTGTCGCCCGCCTTCATCGGCTGTGCGAACGGGCGGATCCCTTCGGCACAGGCGCCGTTTTGTGCCCAGAACCCCCACGCCGGGGTCCCGATCGCGCAGTTTTCGACCCCGTCGCCCGCCAGGAAGACGCCCGCATCCGTCCCGTCGCCCAGGACCGTCCACGGCCCGAGCCCCGTCCCGCCGGTCGCGCCGTCCGCAAAGCCCGCGTAGCCGTCCGCGCTGTCGCTCGCCACGGTCCCGCCGCCCGCGGCAACGCCGCTCACGCGGATGATGTTCGTCCCTTCCGTCAGCGGGACGCAGGCGGACCAGGCGCCGTCCGTCGCCGCCAGGGCCGTGCCCGACGCCCCCGCCAGGGGATTCGTCCAGCCCAGGGCCCCTTGGATCTGCGCCGAGGTGCCCTGGAGCTCGAACTCCGGCCAGTCGCCGTCGACCGTCGCCGTTCCGCCCAACGGCAGCGACAGGGCCAGGAAAGGCTCGTTCGTCGGGACCGGCGGGTCCGGGGTCGGCTCGACGGTGCCCGTCACGGCAAATGTCCAATCCATTCCGCCATTGTTGTCCCAGAGGCTTCCGCCGTCGTTGAAGCACATCGAGAGGTTCGAAGCCGCCGACGGGACGGCAAGTTCGAAGGTCCAGTGGTCGCCGGCCGGAGCCATCGCGTCGCCAGGCGCAACCGTCCAGTTCGCCCCGTTGTAGCCATGGTGGATGAAAACGCCCGCCGCCCCCTCCAGGGCCCGGCCCGCCGGGTAGTAGGAGACCGTCACGACCTCGCCCGCGACCGCGGGCTCCGGGACCAGCTTCACGCCGTCGAGAGGCGCATCGCAATCGCGGATGGCGACCGTCCAGTTCGCGCCGCCGCGGCTTTCCCAGTTCGTCCCGCCGTCGGTGAAGCAGACGCGCAGTTCCGGCGCGTCGTTCGTAAAGGCGCCTTCGCCGGCCGTGAACGTCACGCGCCACTCGTTGCTGGCGCCGGTCGGCGCCATCGCGGCCTCGTGCCAGTCGGCGTCCGCCCCGGCGAACGTGTAGACGCACCGCACGGCCGCCGCCCCGGCAAGGGCGCCATCGCCGGCGCGGAACGTGACGACGATGTCGGCGCAGTCGCTGGGCGCGGCCGGGTCGAACGCCGCGCTGGCAGCCGTCCCGCCGCCCGCCGGGGTCCCGTCGTCCTCGACCCAGACGTGCTGGATGTCGCTCTTCGAGACGTTCCCCTTTGCGTCGCGCGCCTCGACGTAGTAGTCCACCAGCTGCCCACGGAAGCACGCCACCTTCGCAAAGTAGTAGTCCGCGACCTCCGCCGGCTCGAATTCGTAGTCGATTTCGCTGTCCGACGCCGCCGCGTTCAGTTCCGCGCGCGTCTTCGGGAGGGACCGCCGGACCATCGGGATGGCCATCCAGTCGCCGACCTCGTCGCCGCCGGCGTAGGTCTCGTTCTGCGTGCTTGCCAGCGAGTTCACGCCGTCCTTGTCCGCGCGGACCCAGAGCACGACGCCGCCGTCGGGGATTCCGCTCACGTCATAGACGTGCGTCCAGACGTAGAAGTCGCTCCCCATCTTCTTCCGGTAGCTGCCGTCCGTCGGCGTCGTGTTGAACCACCCGAACGTGTGGGCCCCAGGGTTGTAGGGGAACCGCTGGGGGCGCATCATCGACGGCGCCGTCCGGTCCTGCGGCAGGTTCGCCGCCATGAAGTCCCGCAGCACGGCCACCGCGTTCGCGTTCGCCAGGGACTGCTTGCATTCGTCGTCGTTCCCCTTGCCCCCGTAGTAGTTGAAGCCGCTGTCCAGGCCGGCCAGGTAGATGTGCCAAGCCTTCTCGGCGACGTTCAGGTTGTTGTAGCTCCCGTCGGACCACTCGTAGGGCGTCGCGATCTTCCACTCCTCCACCGGCGTCCCCTGCGCCTCGAGGATCTGTTCCGCCGTCTCGCACCAGTTCGCCCCGGCGATCACGGGGGCCCAGTTCCAGAACTTCAGGGCGAAGCCGGGCGTCTCCAAGTCGACCTGGGTGCCGGGGTAGCAGAGCTCCGGACGGGCCGCGTTGCAGGGCGGATCGACCCATTTCAGGAAATAGGGGCTTCCGTAGCACATTTCCGGGAAGATCCAGGCCCCGTCCTCGATGTGCACCAGGTCCGCCTTCGCCCCGTAGCGGTCCACGAAATCCTGGATCGAAAACGGCTCGTAGCCGTGCGACGCGCAATCCCGGAAGAAGTTCGGCATGCTTTCGTGCCAGCTCGAGCTGCCGCCGCCCCAGGCGTTGTCGCCATCCGTCGCCGGGAGGACCAGGACGGGGCGCTCGGGGTCCGTCGCCCCCGCCGCGATCGCCCCCGCCATGCCCGCGTCGACCGCCCCGTAGCCCGCCTTGTAGGAAAGCACGTCGTCGCTCGGCACCGCGATCATCTGCTTCGTCGCGCCCGTCTCCGGGTCCACATACTGCACCTTGTGGAGCTGATAGGCGAAGGGCGACACGTTGTTTGCGCAGTTGCCCGGGTTCGGGCTGTCATACCACCACCCCTCCGTCGGCGACGGCCCCAGGAGGTCCGCCCGGTTCGGCTCCGACGAATTGATCCGGTAGTTCGCCTCCGCCGACCCCTGCTGCAGATAGGTCGGGCATGTGCGCGACAAGTGGTGGCTGGCCACGATCACCCACTCGTAGCCTTCGTCCGCCAGGACATCGACCATTTCCGTCGTGAACGCCATCTCCGTCGGGAAGAACCCCTTGGAATGGTCGCTCAGGTCCATCGCCCCGTCCCACGCCTTCCACCAGGCCTGCTTGAACGTCTCCACCTCCTTGCGGAACACTGCCTTCGGCAGCACCGGCGCCAGCGCGTGATGGTAGCAGAACCCCACCAGGTCCATCCGCGGCCCCCCGCGCGACGTCCTCCAGCCGCGCGCCTCCCGCCAGCCCGCGTTCCAGCTCCCCGAATACCCCAGGTAGCCCGCATTCCCCAGCGAACGCACATTCTCGATCAGCGACCCCGAATAGCTGACCGCGTAGCCCGCGTCCTCGGGGCAGGCCGCCAGCGAGTTCCGCGGCCCCGACTGGTAGGCGTTCTTCCGGTCGTCCTTGTTGAACACGTCCCCTTCCAGGTCGTTCGACGGATGCGCCGCCCCGCCGCGCTTGGCGTCGATCGAATCCTTCGCGAACTGCACCCGCTCCGGCTGCGACGCGCTCCAGTCCGGCCAGTAGATCGGCTGGTGGTTATGCCAAAAGCGCGACACCCCGACGTTCGCCCCCCAGCACGTCCCCGCAAACGCACAACCCAGCGCCAACGCCGCCGCTACCGTCCCGATTGCCTTCTTCATGCGATTCTCCTCCGATTCCCGGATTGCTCCCGAACGTCGCCCCACACCTTACCACCCCCGGGACATAATCCAAGCAAAAACGTTCTACCGGCCCGCCCTTCCCTGCCCCGCACGCCCACGCCGCCGCCGCGCGGGCCGAGCCCGCCGGGACCTTTCCGAAAACGCCGCCGGGCGGTTTTCACCCTTGCCCCGGGGGTGGGTTCGGGGTATGTTCCTTGGCGACGGCGCGGGTCCGCCTGCGCCACGGTTCTGCATCTCATCGAAAGGCCCCCCATGTCCTACGAGGTACTCGCACGCAAATGGCGTCCGCAGCAGTTTGGCGACGTCGTCGGCCAGGAGCACGTCATCTCCACCTTGAGCCGCGCCATCCTGACGGGGCGCGTGGCCCATGCGTATCTGCTGGTCGGGCCGCGCGGCACGGGCAAGACCACCACCGCCCGCCTCGTCGCCAAGGCCCTCAACTGCCAGAACCGCGGCGCCAACGCCGAGCCGTGCGGAAAATGCGACTCCTGCCGCGAAATCACCTCGGGCACCTCGCTCGACGTCATCGAAATCGACGGCGCCTCCAACAACAACGTCGACCAGGTCCGCGAACTGCGCGACAACGTCCGCTACGCCCCGACGCGCGGCCCCTACAAGATCTACATCATCGACGAAGTCCACATGCTCTCCACGGGCGCCTTCAACGCCCTCCTCAAGACCCTCGAGGAACCCCCGCCGCACGCCAAGTTCCTCCTGGCGACGACCGACGTCCACAAGGTCCCCAACACCATCCTTTCGCGCTGCCAACGCTTCGACCTGCGCCGCATCGGCCTCCAGGAAATCGTCGGCCGCCTGAAGGAAATCTGCTCCGCCGAAGGCTGGTCGGTCGCCGACGACGCCCTCGTCGCCATCGCCCGCGGTGCGGAAGGCGGCCTCCGCGACGCCGAATCGGCCCTCGACCAGATCATTTCGTTCCGCGGCTCCGAGATCGTCGAGCAGGACGTCCTCGACGTCTTCGGGCTTGTCGCCTGGACCTCGCTCTACGACCTGGCCACCCACATCCTGCGCAACGAGGCGGCCCCGATCCTGGCGGCCGTCGCCTCGCTGGACGCGGGCGGGCGCGACCTCCTGCAGGTGCTCAAGGACCTGATCGCCCACTTCCGCAACATCCTCGTCTACCTCCACGCCCCCGCAATGGCCGACTCGTTCGACCTGACGGCCGCCCAGCTCGACATCCTCAAGGCCCAGGCCGCCGCCACCGACGCCGAACGCGTCCTGCGCATCATGGACGTCCTCGCCGCCGCCTCCGACCAGCTCCGCTTCGCCCTCTCGCGGCGCACCATCATGGAAACCGCCCTGCTCAAGGCCGCCCGCGCCGCTGCGTTCGTCTCGCTGGATGAAATCGTCGCCCGCATCGAGGCCCTCGACCCCGCCACCGCCAACCTCGTCCCCCCACCGGCCGCCGCCGCACG
>JAZQOP010000103.1:0-23551 GCA_045627965.1 Kiritimatiellia bacterium
GACGGGCGTCAGCTTGTTTTCTTGCCCGATCCGGCGAAGTTTCAACTCACGCCCCTCGCGCGAGGGGCGACGTAGGGCACGCAAGGGCGAGCCCCCCAAAAAGAGTTTCAACTCACGCCCCTCGCGCGAGGGGCGACTACACGCTCTCCAGCACTGGAGCAGTTTACGACGTTTCAACTCACGCCCCTCGCGCGAGGGGCGACAAGAGTGCAACTATCATTCAATCATCGCCAACTTGTTTCAACTCACGCCCCTCGCGCGAGGGGCGACTTATTGCTGGGAGGATGATAAGTTGCCGACGCCGGTTTCAACTCACGCCCCTCGCGCGAGGGGCGACGGGAGTCCGTCACGCTCAACCTTCCACCGCTGGATGTTTCAACTCACGCCCCTCGCGCGAGGGGCGACGTTGCGGCGGAGGCGTTTCAATGAGCGCGGCGGAGGTTTCAACTCACGCCCCTCGCGCGAGGGGCGACTATCCCCCCTAGGAAACCTATCTTCCTACCATAGTGTTTCAACTCACGCCCCTCGCGCGAGGGGCGACATCCCCATCATCAGACCCGGGGTAGGGGGGTAGTTTCAACTCACGCCCCTCGCGCGAGGGGCGACACGTCCTTGAGAACACCATGCAGCCTTCCTCGATGTTTCAACTCACGCCCCTCGCGCGAGGGGCGACCGCGGAAAAATATCAAATTTAATGATTTTTTGTCAATTCTCCGCTTCCCGAACGTCTATCGGACGAATTCAGCATCCCGTTTTGAGCGAAAAAAGATTCAATTTTCAAAGAACGAGCCGCGAACCTCCTGGGATTTCCATGTGCCCTTGAGGTTCGCGGAGAACTAAATGACAAGTACATCTTGGATGGGATCAATCGCCGGCTTTGCCCCCTTGTGTTCGACTTTCTTCTCGTAGTTGTTCCCGAGATTGTAAAATCGCAGACTATCGACTTTAGGGTCGTAAATACCTTCCAGCTCTTTTTTCAGCTCAATCCACTGGGCCCAATCTACGTTGCACTCAAATACCGAGTTCTGGACCCGAATTCCCCAATTCTCGCAGGCCTTGGCCACGCGTCTCAAGCGATTTTTACCGGCCTTGTCCACCGTGCTCACGTCGTAACTGACTAGCATCAACATGTTCGGCTCACTTCGCAAGATACGGAGGATAAGCATCCAAATCGCCGCGCAAACACCGGGCCAACAAAAGCGCCTGCACATGCGGGAGCAATCCAATCGGCACTTTTTCCTGAAGAAACGGATGCATGACCATCTCCTGTTTTTTCTGTTGCCACGCCATCAAGACCGTCTTTCGAGCCGCATCATCCATCTGAACGGCCCCGGTCTCACTGACCTGGAAATCCCGCCGCGCCAGCTGTTTGAGATTCACCAAGGAAAGCGCCACACGATCCGCCAATGGCGCCCGGAATTCTTCCATCAAATCAAGTGCCAAGGCCGGTCGCCCGGGGCGGACTTCATGCAGGAATCCGATTTGAGGATCCAGTCCGACTCCCTCCAAAGCGCCGCGGCACTCATGGGCAAGAAGCGTATAAAGGAATGAAAGCAACGCATTCATCGGATCCAAGGGAGGCCGTCTGTTCCGTGATTTCATTTCAAAATCCGTCCGTTGGGCCACCAGCAAATCGTTAAAACAAGCGAAATACGCCGCGCCCGCCTCGCCCTCAAGTCCCCGAAGGCGTTCTGCATCCGGTGCCGACTCGCGCACGCGCCGCAGCACATCTGCTTGTCGGTCCGCGCCCGAATGCAACGCCGCCGTGATGCCATGGTCACGCATGCGGCGCTGCAAAACGCCCCGAGCATTGACCAGCTTTCCTATCACAAATCCCCGGGCCATCTCCCCTTTTCTCGCCACATCTTCGTATGCACGCATTTGGGCAAGGCGAAGTTGAACATTGCCGCTCACGCCACCTTCCACACGCGCCAGGAATTTCCCGTGCTCGCTCAGGATCGTCACGCAGACCCCTCGCTCGCAACACATTCCGAGCAAATAAGGGCTCATCATCACATTCCCGAAGGTCACGATCCCGGCAACCGTGTGAATTGGCGTCCGAAGCAACACCTCCCCGCCCAGTTCAACGACAACCGTCTCTCCTTCCTTTCGGAGATAGGCGTTCTGCCTCGTGACGTAAAGGACGTTGAGAAGCTTTTTCATTGCGCTTCCTCCAGTTGATTTTGCAACCAATGGCGGGCGGAAATGCGACCATTCAAATCCTTGGGGCGGCAAATCCCCTGCAATGAGCAAGCCTCGCAACTCCTCGAATACACAGGAGGTGGCGTCGTCCCTCCGCGGACAAGTTCCCGAACCGCCGTCGCTGCGCTTTCCGTCAAGGACCGCAATTCCGCATCAAATGCCACTTCCATCCGCCTTTTGGTCGCCCCGTAAAACAGTACGCCGCCAGAAATCCTGGTCCCGAGCATTTCCTCCAGGCAAATACCCTGCGCACACAACTGGACCTCATCCGCCCGATGTGATTTTGGCTTTCCGCGTTTGTACTCTACCGGGCAGGGCATCCAGCGCCCGGATAGTCTGGGCAACGGAATCGCCAAACCCTCTTCGTCTGCACGATGGAACTCCACCAAATCCGCAACGCCAGTGACCCCGAGCCGTCGGGAAAACAGCTTCAACGCCGTTGCCGTGTGCACATCCCGCCGTGTCGCGCCCCCGCGACAGTCCACCCGTTCGTGCATCGCCCGTCCCGAAGCAGTTAAATAGCTCTCCTCCCACTGGCCCTCCACATGAATCAGGGCACACTGGCGCGGACAAAACAGGTAATGTTGCAGCGCGCTCAGCGCCACCATCTCGTCGTCATCGGTAGGCATGGCATCTGCGCCCAACAGGCGGGAGGAGGCCGGACCCCGATTTGAGATTCGGCCCCGTCCTAATGACAACTTTTACAGGATTGAAACGCCCTGCGGAAGATGCTCGCCAACCTGCACATCGTAGTCGGCAAACTTCCGAGGGATGTCCACTCCCGCCTTCCGGCCGATTTTCACCAGATCAAACAACTCGTGCGACGGTGCATTGCCCAGCGAACTTTCATGCTTGAACACAATCAGCTTTTGCGTAGACATCAGGCCCCGCGCCGCCGAACGGTCGTGCTCGAACATGTTCTTGAGCGCCTCCCACAGCACCGCCAGGTCTTCTTCGCAGAAGCCGGTCTGCTTCGCCAACGCCGGCGAAACAAAACCATAGGCCACATAAAGGCCGTAAGGCACCGTATTCTTCCGTCCCATCGTCCGGTTGTCCCCCCCTTGCTTTTCCGCTTCGGCTTCCGTCGCCACAGCCATCCGCGTAATCGAATGCTCCAACGTCACCACCGGATCCACCGACCGCGCAAACGTCAGCTGCACAGGTCCGCGCACCTGCCCGGCATTGGCCCCAGTAGACATCACCGCGCCGAATGTGCGCACATCAAAAAACTTCCCGCACATTCTGTCGCGGGCCAGCGAAACCTGCTCCCCCTTCCCCGGCTTGACCTTGCCCTTCTCTTTTCCAAGCTCGATTCCCAACTCCTTGTAGGCCTGTTCGATCTCATTGTTGAGAATCGCCTTTTCCTTGACAAAGATATCATATCCGGCCTCCGTTCCCCTGGTCAGCTGCACATAATTGCGCACCTTGCGCTTCAGGCACACGTCTGTAACGAGGCCCTCGCCCGTTTCGGCATCGATGCGGGGCAGGTTGCCGGCATCCGGATCGCCGTTGGGATTCCCGTCCTTCACATCGAAGACGAGCATAAAATCATAGCGGTTCTTGAGTTCTGTTGTCATGGTCATGTCCCTTTCCTGTTTCTAAATGGCTTCGTTGGTTCCCATCTGGGCCGGATTGTCCTTCTTCACAAAGAAATCCTGCCGCTGATGATAATACCCGACAGCGAAAGCGCCTTGGTCGTCAACCCCGAGATGCGCCGGCAATTTTGCAGGAATCGCTTCGAAAATTTCCCCGATCAGCTTTTCCAAGTTGACCTTCTCGCCCGCGTTTTCGAGTTTGGCAAGATGATGGTTCTTCATCCGCATCAGCGTGCCAAAGACCGCCGCCGGCGTCGAGGACGCAGAGGCATAGTACTTGTCGCGGATCGTGGCGTTGATGCCAGGGTTCACGCGCTCCTGGGCCCGTTCCAAGACGGCGAAGAGCCGTCCGAGACGATAGCCGATGTTATCATTGTTCTTGTCGAGGCTCATGGTGAGCAACCTTTCGTTTTTCTTTTGAAATCTCTGCTTCCGGTTCAGGCACGCCTTGATGAGCTTCATCCGGGCGTACTGCCTCCCGATAAATTGCCAATCCGGCGACTTGTCGGGATGGTCCAGCCGTTCGCGGCCCAAGGCGGACGTCAGCAGGGTCTCCGGCAACGGCACCCCTTCCAAAATGGACCGCATGACATTCCCCGCCAGATTCGGCGGAATATTCTCCGCTTTCCCCAGCGGTGCAATGGAGCATAGCAGCCGGAACATCGACAAATGCTCCTTCTGATTCTCGCCATGGACGATCATCAGGTCTTCGAACCACTCGGCAAACCGTCCCGCCATTTCCTCCACCGTGCCCTGATGCCAGAAACGCACGGAAAGGCGAGCCGCGTTGGGTGCAAGGCCAAGCACGAAAAAACGCGTCTTTCCGTTGTCGTTGTGATACGCTCCCGTCTTGACGGAAGCGAGGAGCTGAACCACGGCACCGGTCAATGCGTCGGGGTCATCTTTCTTGCCCCGATCGTCGAAAATATCGGCGAGATTGTCTTCCAATTCCGTATCCCGGTCCGCCCAAAAGAGCATCGTGGCATCTCCCAGCGTCAGCTTCTGCCGCGAATCTTTTCCTGTCAAAGTATTCAACGCCGTCGTATAGGCAAAAACCGCCCTGCTCCCCACGGGCGCGTTGCCCCCCTGTTCCTTCCCGAAAGAACAGGCTGCGGGAAAATTGAATGACACAATATTCGCGCCCGTGGGATTGGCGCCACTAATCCCCTTCACGCTAGGGTGCAAGGTGGCGATCATATCCTCTTTGCCCGAGACCAGGCACATTCCCATTTCCCCGGCCCCCTGTGCCACGGTTGCCTCATATCGCTGGCGAAATGCCTCCCCCCGGAAAACAGGTTCCGTCCTCCCCGCGATCTTGAACGAGGCGAACAATCCGCTTTCACTCACTTCCTGCCAGTTTTCACATTGTTGAAGTTGCCGGGCAATGTCCGGCGACTCCAGGAACGAAATCACCGCATCGATTTCCTGACTCCCGGCATATTCCTTGGCCCTGTTGACAAAGGCATCGTGCGCTTGTGCTACCCGCTCCTTTTTCGACACGTCTTTGAGCGGAATCCCTGCAATGTATTCCAAGTTGTCCCATAGGAGGTTGGCGGCAACCCCGGAAGTCCGCTTCACGGATTGGGGGACAAGAAATGCCTTGCCGACCAGCTTCTTTCCCCGCATTTCTCGCGTGTCTTCAATCCCCGTGCATTTCCCCTGGGCATCCAGCACGATAAGAAACGGCATCTCTTTCCGCTCCCAACCAGGCGGGGCAATCCCCGACTCGGGATCGGCGGTCTTGCGGTCATAATAGTCCTTCAGCGCTTGCAGAATCATTTCCTCACCTCTTCGGAATCTTCGCGGGGAACGACAATGACGCCGTCGTTCATCTGCGCCCGGTAGAACATCGGCTTGATGTCTTTCGGGTCGGAAAAGTCCATGTCATAGAGCATAAATCCGAAATCCCGCGTCTCTGCGATGGGATGCGGCTCATTCGTCAAATCCTTCACCAGCCGGACGGTCGAGCAGGAGAATTCCCTGCATCCGAGATATGGGTGCATGAAATACTGCCCTTTCGTTGCCCTCCGGTCAAACATGGCCGCATACTTGGCCGGCTTTTCATCGGGACGTGCCGTCTGGCTTTCCTGAAGAAGCTTGGCCTCTTCTGCATCCGTCAGCCACTCCGGCGAGGGGTTGACGGCTTGCGGCCTCTTGTCCGGCTCGAGATACTCGAACGTGGCATGCAGGCGGTATTTCACGTCACGCAGAATCAATCCGGCACGTTGCTGACGGGCGTCCTCCACGTAAATCGCGTCTTTTCGCGGACTCGCCACTTCCGCCACCTCGTTGCGCCGCACGCTGGTCCAGCGGATCGGATTCAGGACCTCGATCCGGTCGACATGCCACTTGATGGCCGGTTTCCAGAAGATCGCGCTAAAAATCGCACGTGCCGCCGATGGCGTGATGACATCGTAGCTGACCCGCTCCACCTTCATTTCCGGCCGCGTAAAACACGCATAATCGCCAGCAACTTCAATCCAGAATCCGTACATGTGCCTCTCCTGTTTAGATAATGCCGTCCTCGATGGATAACCCGTTCCAATTGAAATCGATCCCGAACATCTCGCTGTAGACAGATGCCGGCCCCTGGACATATAGGCCGGCCCCGATTTCCTCAAACGCCCCAGCCTCCAGCATTTGGGCAAAAACACGCTTGGGAATGTTGACCGTGTAGCGCTGCAATCTCCGCATGACATCTCGGGTCGGTCCTGCGGCGCGAAGGGCGGAAATCGCCTCTTCGTCGTCCCCATACCGGACGATGACAGCCACGCTCCCGGTGGCATCAATCATGTTGAATTGCTCCGCCGCCTCACGAAACTGGATTTGACCGGCGCCTACGCCTTGTTCAAGCATGGCCTTGAACACCGACCCCATGTCATGCTGTTCGGCATAAAAATAGTTGAAGAACTCAGGGAAGACCTCCGCGCAGTCGAGGTCCAGGTCCTGATGGCCTTTCCTTTGGTTGGTGAAAGCGTCTTCGTACCAGCGCAGGCTCCCCGGCGGCGCCGCTTTCGGCGGCAGGAAGACAACGACTCGGCCCCTCTTTGCCTGGCCCTCGCGGTTGCAACGTCCCGCGCTCTGGACGATGGACGGCAATCCTGTGTAGGCACGGTAGACCACTGGAAAATCAAGATCGACGCCCGCTTCCACCAGTTGTGTGCTGATAACGCGAACGCCCTCTCCGGCATGAAGCCGCCGCTTGATCTCCTGGATGACCCGAGACCGATGCTCTCCGCACATGCTGGCGGACAGATGGATCGCCCCGCCAGGCATGAGCTCGAACAGCTCACGGCAGTCGCGGCGCGTATTGACGACACAGAGGACCTGCTCGCATGATGCCAGTTCCCTTGCGACATTCTCCCACGTTTTTCTTGCACCACCCAACGCGGGAAGCTCGATTTCCGTCCGCTTCAGCTTGCGATAGAGATTCCATTCCCTTGGAATGATTTCACGGACACGGTCCCCTTTCAACGGCGGCAACTCCGGCAAGGTGGTCTGCGTGGCCGTCGACAGCACAATACTGCAGCCGTAGTGCGCCGAAAGCTGATGAATGGCCTCGGCGATGGGCAGCAGCAAATGGGGCGGCAACAACTGGGATTCGTCCAGAATCACCACGCTGTTGCAAAGGTTGTGCAATTTTCGGCAGCGGCTCGACTTGCAGGCATATAGCGATTCGAAAAACTGCACCGCCGTCGTCACAACAACCGGCACATCCCAGTTTTCCGAAGCCAAGCGAGACCGCTGCGTTTCCTTTTCGGGATCGAAGTTGCTGTGATGTTCCAACACGGCCTCGCCCCCTAGAAACGTCCTCAAGACATCGGCCGTCTGCTCGATAATGGAGGTGTAGGGGATGACGTAGACGATCCGCCGTTTCCCATGGGCCAGGGCATGTCGGAAAGCAAATGCCGTAGAAGAAAGCGTCTTCCCTCCGCCTGTCGGCACGGTCAACGAAAACAATCCGGAACCCCACGCCCCGGCAGCTTCGCACGCCGCCAAAATCCGGTTTCTCAACTGGTTGACCGCGGTGCCTGGCGAGTGTTCCCGCATCCCATACAAACGCACGAAAAAACGTGCCGCCAACAACTCAAGCGATTCATAGCCTGTCCGCCGTTCGGCAAGCTCGGCGTCCATGAAACGTTCCGTGTCGAGGAAATCCGCATCCGTCAGGCAGGAATAAAGCATTCGAATCCAAAACGAAACATCCCTTGGCGCAAAATCGGGCCATGGCTTGACAAAGCGAAAATCTTTCCATGCGGCCTCACGCTCCGCAATCCAGGCCCGCAACACCTCCTCCTGCAGGACATGCCTGTCATTGTCCAAGCGGGCGAATAGCGCCGCCTCCCCTGCCCCTCGGGAGGCATCCCAGTCCGTAAGCCCGGCATGATGGCCTGCCAATGGATAGGCAAACCATATCCCCAAAGGACGCTTTTCGTTTTGCGCCACCCAGCAGGCCCCCGCGCCGGAATGGGCATGCTCGGAACCGTCAACGTCCCCGTCATCCAGCCCATTTTGCCGCTTCAAATAGGCCTGAAAAGCCGTCCTTGCCTTCCCTGCGTCATGCAAATCACCCAACAGGCGCGCGACATCCGAAGAGCCGAAATCACTGGCGAACCCCGCCGCCAAAGCCGCCACGTTTTGCAAGTGTTCTTCCAAAGGCTGCCATTGTTCCATGGGCTGTCCCGCGATGCTGTGCGCATAATTTGGCTTGAAAATGCCCATTTATCGCGCTCCTTTGCGCGATGGATGCGGCTCGACCTGTGCAACGCGAAAGAGAAATTGTAAGCGAAGCCCTGCCATGCAATTATCCTAGCAAACTATTAAAATGATTACAAGTGTTCATCAGTACTTTTCGCATGTCGAATTTCTAAATATACAAAACCTCGAAGGAATATTCTCATGGCCGATCATCTTCCAATGTCCTTATAACGACCGGACTGGATGCGGGGGGGAGGCGGTTGCGTTCGACGGCGGCGAGCGCCTCCTCCAGGCCCTTGACGGCGGCGAAGGGCATGAACTGCTTGGCCCGCTCGGCGAGGGGCATTTTGGCGCGAAGGGTCGGCTTTTTTCGGCTAGTCGCCACTTTTGTGCCCTCCGATCTGGCGGTTCCGTTCACGGGCGGTGGCGCCCGCCTGCAAGTCCATCCCCTTGAGGATGGCGTTCTTGCCGAAGCGCCGCTTGATGCCGTTGACCGTCCGTTGCAGCTCACGGCTTTTCACCTCGTGGGTCGGCAGGTCGAACAGTCCGAACTCGATGTCCTCCTCGCGCACCAGGCGGTTGCACGTCAGGTTGACGCGCCGGATCCGGCGCATGGGGTCGACCACCTCGCCGTAGAGCTTGCCGACGGCGTCCATCCAGTCGGCGGCGGCGCTGCTGGCGCGCGGCAGGGCGGCCGTCCCCGCCGTGCCGCCGGGCTCCTCGGGCGCGCCCTCCTCCGTCCGGCGCCGCGCATAGCCGACCGCCAGCGTCACGGAAGCGGTCGCCACGCCTTTTTCGACCATGTCGAGGCAGAGCTGGTCCATCATTTCCTTGGCGACGAGGCGGCCTTCGTCAAAGGCGTAGTCGCGCATCAGGACCTGGCCGCTGGACAGGCACGATGTCTTCGAGCGGTAGGCCTTGATGTGCTCCATCCGCACCGGTTCGCGGCCCCAGGCGTGGTCGATGAGCAGCTCCGCGTCGATGCCGAACGCCTTGTAGAGCCAGGACTCGTCGCAGCGGGCCACGTCCTCCATCGTGTAGAGCCCCATTCCCGCCAGCCGCGTCGCGATGCCCCCGCCGATGCGCCAGAAATCGGTCAGCGGGCGGTGGCGCCAGAGTTCGCGGCGGTAGCGGTCCTCGTCGAGCTCGCCGATGAAGTCGGGGGCATGCTTGGCGGTGATGTCGAGGGCCACCTTGGCCAGGTAGAGGTTGGTGCCGATGCCGCAGGTGGCACGGATGCCGGTCTGGCGCAGGACCTCGTCCATCAGGCGGCGGGCCAGGCCGCGGCCGTCGGTCCGGTAGAGCTTCAGGTAGTTCGTGACGTCGAGGAAGGCCTCGTCGACGGAATAGACGTGGATGTCCTCCTTGGCGATCCAGTCGAGGTAGATGCCGTAGATGCGCGCCGCATACTCGATGTACTTCCGCATGCGCGGCACGGCCTTCACGTAGTCCAGCCCGCGCGGAATCTCGAACACCCGGCAGCGGTTGCGGATGCCCAGCGCCTTCATCGCCGGCGAAATCGCCAGGCAGATCGTCTTGTCCCCGCGCTCCGGGTCCGCCACCGCCAGGCGCGCCGTCATCGGGTCCAGGCCCCGCTCCACGCACTCCACGGAGGCGTAGAAGGACTTCAGGTCGATGCACAGATAGGTTCGCTCGGGTGCCATGGCGCAACGATCCTAGCGCCGCGCGCCCCGGCGGTCAACCGAAAAAGCGAACGTTTGTTCTTGTTTTTGGCCGGGCAGGCGGACCGACGAGGGCGGGGGGGCGGGCTAGGAGCGCCAGAGGCCGTGCAAATTGCAGTATTCGTAGGCGGCGACCACGTCGTCGCCCTCGGTCAGGGCGAAGGTGGCGCGCGGCGCCTCGCCGGGCCGCAGGAGCTTGCGCTGGTTGCCCTGGCGGGTCTGGAGGAGGATCCACTCGATGTGGTGGGCCTCCAGCATCGGATGCTCGACGGAGCCGACCGTCACCGTCACCCGGTCGCCTTCGCGGACGACGACCGGCACGTGCTTTTCCAGCGCGCCGTCGGTCGTCCCGGGCACCAGCTCGGCCATCGGCTCGCCGCAGCAGACGACCGGCACCCCCGACGGCTTGACCATCGCAATGATGTTCCCGCATTTCTTGCAAACGTAGAATTTCGGTTCCATGCGTTTTCTCCAAAGGGGGGCTTTCCCCTACTGTAAGAACTTACCGCCTTGCCGCCCCAGCGCAAGGGCCATCCTCGATTTTCCCGGCATCCAGAAAGGCAACCGCCCTAACGGTGGGCAGGAACGATCCAGCGCAAGATCGCCACAGTTGCCGAGGAAACAAGGGCGGCAAGGGATGGACTTGCCTGGGACGCATCGGCAAACTGATACACCGCGACGCCGATCGCCCAGGCTGCCAGATTCCACCCGGCGCAACGCCGCTTCAGGACATATCGATCAACGATCAACACCGCCGCCATCGGGGCGAAAACGGACGAGACGGCATACAGGAAATCGATGTAGTGGTCCATCAGTCCGCCGATTGCCAGGCACCCGCCGGCGACGCAAACGGCGACCCCCACGACCCGCGATGGCACCTTGCCCAAGATGGACCGAGCCGATTCGCCGGACGAATGCGCATCCAGGAACGTGGTGGTCACGGTCGAAAAGATGATCACGACGAGGCCGATGGCTCCAATCCCCGACTTGACGATGCCGTCCGCCATCGATGTCGCGCCCATTTTCGCGATCCACACACCCACCGCATACATCCAGATGCTGACAAGCGTGTAGACGCCTGCGGACACGGCGGTGGCAAGCCTTGGACGTTCCGCGACCGAAGTATAATCGGCGATAAGGGGGAGCCATGACAGCGGCATCGCCAGGGAAATTTCAAAGGCAGCCCAGAACCCGACGGGCTCCGGATCGACCGCTGCCGGCGCGCCGAGGAGCCTCCAGCTCAAAATGGCCGACAGGACCGCCAGTGCGCCCATTCCGAGCGTTGCCAGATGCAACTGGTCACCTAGGCCGACAAAAATCCAGATGCCGGTCAGTCCCGCAAGCGCCAGACACGGAAGCGCGCAGGGCAACCCGGTCAGTTCGGCCACCGCCGAACCGCCTTGCGCGATCATCACCGCGGTCCAGCCGACAAGCTGGACAATGTTCAAAACCGCGAACATTCGCATGCCGTTGAGACCGAACGTGGCCGTCGTAGTTTCCATCGCGTTCTTGCCCGTGGTCGCGCCCAACAGGCCCGCCGCAAACAGCATCAAGCCGCCAAGAAGATGGCCGGCGGCCAGCGCCACCCAGTTGCCTCCGATGGCACACCCCGCCTCGACCTCCGCGATCGAAACCGCAGCCCCGAACCATATCCCCCCATTGGTGCATACACCTGTCTTCTTCATGACTTTCCTTTCGCAGGCATTACCCTGATCAAGTTTTCGGGTCTATTCTCAGCCGCCGCACGCCTTGTGCAGCTAGCACCCCGTTTGGGAGCGGATTATATCAGTGCTGTCAAGGGGGCCGACCGCCTGCGGGGCCATCTTGCCGTTCCAAACCGCAAAATCGGCGAAATCCCCAACGTTTCGCCATAATCTCACAGCCAAAACCGCCCCCGGATTGCCCAAGACAGACCCCCAAGCGAATGGAGGGGGCCGTTGAACGGGCTTGGGTCCGGAAATTATGCGAGAGAACGCATGAAAAGCCCCATCTCCCCCCCGGGCAGTGCCGCTAGTCCGCCAGTCCGAGGAACCGGGCGGTCGTCCGGCCGGCGGAGGAGGTCGTCGAGTCGCCAGCCAAGGCGCGCGCCACGGCCGCCAGCCCGTCGAGCTGGTCGCGGCGTTCGGGCGTGTCGTCGAGGAGGCGTTCCATCATCGAGGCCATCGCGTCCGGGGTGGAATCCTGCTGCAGATATTCCGGGCAGATCGTCCGGTCGGCGACGAGGTTGACCATCCCCAGCCACTTGACCTTGACGACGCGGCGGCCGACCCAGAAGGTAATCGGGGCCGCCCGGTAGACCACGATCAGCGGGCACCCCAGCAGGCCCGTCTCGACCGTCGCCGTCCCGGAACAGACCATCGCCGCGCGCGCCGAGCGCACGACGTCGCGCATGTTCCCCACCTCCACCGCCATCAGGCGCCGCAGCTCCTCGGGACGCCGTGCGAGCTGCGCCTCGATCATCCGCCGCTGCTCCTCGCCCGCCGCCGCAATCGCGAACCGCACGCCCGGCCGCCTCCGGTGCAGCTCCTCCGCCGCGTCCAGGAGGGCCGGCAGGATGCGCTCGACCTCCATCCGGCGGCTGCCCGGCAGCAGCGCCACGCGATCCTCCGGCGCCGCCGCGTCCGGCCACGCCACCGGACCACACGGCCGTGCCAGCGTCGCCCGGATGCCCGGCACCAGCGGATGGCCCACGAACACCGTATCCAGCCCCGTCCCCTTGAAGACGTCCACCTCGAACGGGAAGATCACCATCAGGCGGTCGATGATCTTCGCCATCCGGGGGATGCGCCGGCGATTCCACGCCCAAACCTGCGGGCTCACGTAGTAGAGGACGGGGATCCCGAGCGCCTTCGCATAGGCCGCGACCTTCAGGTTGAACCCCGGATAGTCGACCAGCAGCACCGCGTCCGGGCGCTCCTCGACGAGCGCCCGCCTGATGCGCCGCCATACCCCCAGCAGGAACGGGAGCCGCTTGATGACCTCCCAGAAGCCGACCACCGCCATCTCGCGCGCGTCCACCAGGATGCGCATCCCCTCCTTCGCCAGCGCCTCGCCGCCGATGCCGAAGAAATCGACCTGCTGCCGCGCCGCCCCCATGTCGCGGAGCAGCCGCGCCGCATGCAGGTCGCCGGACATCTCGCCCGCGACAAGCAGCACCTTCCGGCGGCGCGGCGCCGCCAACGCCTCCGACGCGCCCCCCGCCGCCGGCGCCCCTTCGCTCACGACTGCCCCTTGCGGATGCTCTGGCAGATCGCCACCGCCAGCTTCAGCGCCTCGGCCGCGTGCGCGCCGGAGACGACCGGCTCGCCGTGCGTGCGGACGCAATCGACGAACGACCGCAGCTCCAGCGCCAGCGGCTCGCCCTTGTGGATCGGGATTTCCTTCTGCTCGATCCCGAGCAGCTTCTTGCGCAAGATCTTGCCCGTCTGCTCCTGGTAGTCCAGCGACACGTAGGCATCCGGCAGGAACATCCGGATCTTGCGCTGCTTCTCGGTGCTCAGGCGGCTCGCCGACACGTTGGCCACGCAACCGTTCTCGAAGCGCAGGCGCACGTTCGCCAGGTCCTCCGTCTTGGAAAGGATCGGCACGCCGACCGCGTGGATCTCGACAACCTTCGACTGCACCAGGTGCAGGATCACCTCCAGGTCGTGGATCATCAGGTCCAGGATGACGCTGACCTCGGTCCCGCGCGGCAGGAGGCCCAGGCGGGGCGGCGGATAGGGCGCGATGCGCAGCGCCTCGATGTAGACCGGGTGCTGCTTGGCCGGGTTCACGACCGAAAGCACCGGGTTGAAGCGCTCGACATGCCCCACCTGCAAAATGGCGTTGTTTTCCTGGGCCAGGCGGACGAGCTCCTCGGCGTCCTCCGTCGTCGCGGCGATCGGCTTTTCGATCAGCAGGTGCTTGCCCGCCTTGAGCAGGTCGGCCGCCACGGCGCGGTGCTTGTCCGTCGGGACGACGACGTTCAGCGCCTCGGTATCGGCCGCGAGGGCCTCGACGGACGCATACGGCTTCGTGTGGTAGCGCTCCGCGATTTCCGCGGCGCGGCTCTTGTCCGGGTCGTAGACGCCGACCAGGTCCACGTCCTCCATCTCGGAATAGATGCGCGCATGCCATTGCCCCAGGCTCCCCACGCCCAGCACGCCCGTCCGAATCTTCCTTGCCGCCTCCGCCATGTTCGTTCCTCCTGCTTTCTTTCAAAAAAGGCGACCCGCCGTTGCCGACGGGCCGCCGATGGACACCCTCCGCAAAACCCTGTCCGCCGGTCTTGCCGCGGGGCTTGCGGAACCACGGATCCGGCTAGTAGGCCGCCCCGTTCATCGTCATGACCTGGAAATAGATGAGCGCGCCCGTCGCCAGCAGGCCCAGCAGCGCCACGACCGCCCAGGCCGTCCCGGGCTCGTCATCGTCCGACTGGTTCAGCACAAAGCCGTCGCCGGCCGCGCCGCCGCCCAGCGCCGGGGAAGAGCTTGCCGCCGACACCGTCACGCCGCCGGGGCGCTTCAGGCGGATCGCCGGCTTGGCCGCCGGGGCCGCCGCCGCGCCATCCTCCTCGCGTCCCGGCGTAAACGTCGAAGGCGCCTGCGCGCCGCCGAGGCGGATCGTCGGACGCGCACCGATGCGCACCGTGCGCGGGATCGACGCCGCAGCCGGCGCCGCCGCAGGGGCGGGGGCCGCGCCCGTCGCCATCGGGATCTTGCTCGTGTCGAGCAGCGCCGTCCGGCGCTTGTAGATGTCGTCGTCGACCGTCGCCGGCTGGATGCCCGGCGCCGACGGCGCCACGCCCGGGACCGGCGAAATCTCGATCCGGGGCGCCGCCCCTTCCGTCGGCCGGGTCAGCCGGATTCCCGGCGCCGATGCCGGGGCCGCCGCGCTCAAATCGATGCGCGCAGACGCCGATTTCATCTTCGACAAATCCAAGGGCTTCACTTCGTTGTCCGGCATACAGGCCTCCAGTCGTTACGTGCAGCGGGCTCCCCAACTGCTTCCGCCATCCTACTCCCCCCCCCTCCCCGCGTCAAACCCATTATTCGCGCACAAAAAAATCGGGGGCCGAAATGCCCACGCCCCCCGCTGGTCCCCCTGGCGCCCCCCAGATCCCGCTATTTTTGCCCCGTCCATTCGTGATTTTTCGGTCAAACATTGGGAATTTTTCAAATTTTCGGGCTTATTGGCATCAGGCCTGGGCGCCCACCCGATGAGGTGCAAGCCGCCTGCGCACGCCGCGGCCGCCCCTTCCGGCGGACGGGGAGCCCGGCCCTTATCCCCGCCTTCGGGAGGCGGTCGGGGCCGATGCCGGGGCACGCGGCGGAATCCCCCATGGCCCGGCTCCGGTTTGGCCAGGGGCCGGGCAGCGGCAAGCGCTAGGCGAAGTCCTCGATGCGGAACTGGGCGACGGGGGCCTGGATGAGGGCGGGTTCGGCCTGGATTTCGGCGAGGGCGGCGGCGAGGTCGCCGGCGCGGGCGGCCTGGGTGGTCACCACGACGGGGACGTAGCCGCCATCCGCGGAGGGGGTTTCGTTCTGGATGATCGATTCGAGGCCGATGCCATGGGCGCCGAGCCTGGCGGCGACGCGTCCGAACGAGCCGGGGACGTCGTGCATCGAAAACCGCAGGTAATGGCGGGCGCGGATGTCATCCGGGGCCGCGAAGGGGAGCGGTTCGTGCGCGGCGGAGGCGGGCGAGGCGGGATGGCGGCAGGAGGCCGCCGCGAGGTCGAGCGCCGCATCCGCGATGTCGGCGACGACGGCCGAGGCGGTGGCGGCGCGGCCGGCGCCGCGGCCGTAGTAGAGGGTCGTGCCCACGACGTCGCCCTGGACCTGGACGGCGTTGAAGACGCCGGAGACCGCCGCGAGCGGGTGCTCCAGGGGCAGGAGGGTCGGCTGGACGGAGACTTCGACGCCGCTTCCGCCGTGGCGGACGATGGCCAGGAGCTTGATGCGGTAGCCCAGCGAATGGGCCGATCGGATGTCGACGGGCGAGAGGTCGCGGATGCCCTGGATGGCAACGGCGGACAGCGGGACGGGGGCCCCGTAGGCCAGCGTGGCCAGGACGGCCGCCTTGTGGGCGGTGTCGAAGCCGTCGATGTCGAGCGAGGGCTCGGCCTCGGCGTAGCCGTTGGCCTGGGCGTCCTTCAAGACGACGTCGAACGGCAGGTTTTCCTGCTCCATGCGGGTCAGGATGTAGTTGCAGGTGCCGTTCAGGATGCCGTAGATCGACTCGATGCGGTTGGCGCAGAGGCCTTCGCGAAGGGCCTTGATGATCGGGATGCCGCCGCCGACGGAGGCCTCGAAGAGGATTTCCGTCCCGTTCCGCTGGGCCAGCGAGAAGAGCTCGGGACCGCATTCGGCGAGGAGCTTCTTGTTGGCCGTCACGACGCGCTTGCCGAGCGACAGGGCCTTTTCGACGAACTTTTTCGCGATTCCGCACCCGCCGATCAGCTCGACGACGATGTCGACGTCGGGGCGTTCGACCAGGGCGGCGGCGTCGGTCGTCAGGAGTTCCGGGGGCAGGTCGGGGATGTGGCGGTCGGTCGTGATGTCGAGGTCGCCGATGCCGCGCAGGACGGGCCGGACGCCGATACGCGAGGCGAGCAGGTCGCCGTTATGCAGGAGCGTCTCGACCACTCCTGCGCCCACCGTCCCGAAACCGATCACCGCCACGCCGAATTCTTTCATGCCTTCGTCTCCGTTTCTCCGCCCCGGCCCCGTCCGACTTACTTCTTGTAGACCTTCCGCGCGTGATAGGTCGTGTGGAGCAGATGGTGCGCCTTTTCCGAGTTCGGTTCACCCAGGTAGTCCCGGTAGAGCGCCTGGACCTGGGGATTCAGGTGCGACATGCGCAGCACGGCGCGCTCGTCGTCCGTGTAGAGCCCCGCCGTCCGCTGGGCGCGGATTTCGTCGGTGGCGCCGCACGGCTGGCCGCCTCCGCCGATGCAGCCGCCGCGGCAGGCCATCACCTCGATGAAGTCGTAGCGCGGCTGGCGCCCGGCGGCGCGGTCCTCCCGGACGGCGTCGAGGACCTGCTTCACGTTGCCCATCTGGTGGGCGACCGCGATCCGGACGGGCTTGCCCTGGATTTCGATGGCCGCCTCCTTCACGCCTTCCATGCCGCGCACGCACTGGAAGTCCAGGCGGGGCGGCCGGGCCTCGCCCGTGATCAGGCAGTAGGCCGTCCGGAGGGCGGCCTCCATGACGCCGCCCGTCACGCCGAAGATCGTCCCGGCGCCGGTGTAGGCCCCCATCAGGTCGTCGGCCGTCTCGTCCGGCAGGGAGAGGAAGTCGATGCCGGCCTGCTTGATCATCCGCGCGAGCTCGCGCGTCGTCAGGACGACGTCCGTGTCCTGGGTGCCGCTGGCGGACATGTTTTCGTCGCGCGAGATTTCGAACTTCTTCGCCGTGCAGGGCATGATGGAGGTCATGTGGATCGACTTCGGGTCGATGCCCTCCTTTTCGGCCCAGTAGCTCTTGGCGAGGGCCGAGAGCATCTGCTGGGGCGACTTGGCCGTCGAGAAGTTGCCCGTGAAGTCCGGGGCATACTTCTCCATCCAGTCCGTCCAGGCGGGGCAGCAGGAGGTGATCAGGGGGAGGCTTTCGCCCCGGGTGAAGCGGCGGATGAACTCCGTGCCCTCCTCCATGATCGTCACGTCGGCGCTGTAGTTCGTGTCGAAGACCTTCCGGAAGCCGAGGCGGCGGAGGGCCGCGTAGATCTTGCCCGTGCTCAGCTCGCCGGGCTTCATGCCGAAGGCCTCGCCCAGGGCGACGCGAACGGCGGGGGCGATCTGGACGACGCACACCTTCCCGTCGTCGGCGAGGGCGGCCAGGACCTTGGCGGTCTCGTCCTTTTCGTGGATTGCGCCGACGGGGCAATGCGCGCTGCACTGCCCGCACTTGATGCAGGGCGAGTCGTCCAGGGAGAGGCCCGCCGCAGGGACGATCCGGGTCTTTTCGCCGCGCGACTGGAACTCCAGCGCCCAGACGCCCTGCATCTGCTGGCAGACTTCCGCGCAGCGGCCGCACAGGATGCACTTTTCGGGGTCGAAGACGATGCTCGTCGTCGAGGTGTCCGGTTCGAACTTGCGGGTATGCTTTCCGTAGGGCTTTTCGCGCAGGCCGAAGTCCTGGGCCAGGCGCTGCAGCTCGCAGCTGCCCGAGCGCAGGCACTGGAGGCAGTCGTCGGGGTGGGTCGAAAGGATGAGCTCCAGGACCGTCTTGCGGATGTTGTGGAGCTCCTCGTCGTGGGTGACCACCTCCATGCCTTCGGCGGCCTTCGCGACGCAGGCGCGCATCGTCTTCGGAGAGCCTTTCAGCTTGACGACGCAGATGCCGCAGGCGGCCCAGGCGGGCAGGTCGGGGTGGTAGCAGAGCGTCGGGATCTTCACATGCGCCGCCTTGGCCGCCTCGAGGATCGTCGCGCCCTCGCGCACGCTCACCGGCAGACCGTTGATTTTCAGACTGATCATCTTCGCCTCGTCCATGTCGCTATCCTCTCTTCCTCACTTGCGCGTGATGGCGCCGAACTTGCAGGTCGCCAGGCAGGCGCCGCACTTGATGCACTTGGCCGGATCGATCCGGTGGGGGCTCTTCAGCTCGCCGGAGATGGCGCCCGCCGGGCATTTCCGCGCGCAGGCGGTGCAGCCCTTGCACTTGGCGGGGTCGATTTCGTAGCGGACCAGGTTCTTGCACTTGCCGGCGGGGCACTTCCTGTCGCGGATATGCGCCATGTATTCCTCGGGGAAGTAGCGCATCGTCGACAGGACGGGGTTCGGGGCCGTCTGGCCGAGGCCGCACAGGGCCGCCTTCTGCATGGCGTGGCCGACGTCCTTGATCTTCTGGAGGTCGGCCTCCTCGCCGTTGCCGTTGGCGATCTTTTCGAGGAGGGTCAGCAGGGTGCGCGTGCCGATCCGGCAGGGGGCGCACTTGCCGCAGCTTTCGTCGACGCAGAACTCCTGGTAGAAGCGGGCGACGTCGACCATGCAGTCGTCCTCGTCCATGACGATCATGCCGCCGGAGCCCATGATCGAGCCGAGCGCCTGCAGGTGCTCGTAGTCGATCGGCGTGTCGAGGTAGTCGGCCGTGATGACGCCGCCCGAGGGGCCGCCGGTCTGGACCGCCTTGAACTTCTTGCCGCCGCGGATGCCGCCGCCGATGTCGTAGATAATTTCGCGCAGGGTGATGCCCATCGGGACCTCGATCAGGCCGGAGTTGATGATCTTGCCGGTCAGGGCGAAGACCTTCGTGCCGGAGGACTTCTCGGTGCCGATCTTGTGGAACCATTCGCCGCCCTTAAGGATGATGACGGGGATGTTCGCCCAGGTCTCGACGTTGTTGATGACCGTCGGCTTCTCCCAGAGGCCGGAGACCGCGGGGAACGGCGGGCGGGGGACCGGCATGCCGCGCCGGCCCATGGTCGAGGCGAGCAGGGCCGTCTCCTCGCCGCAGACGAAGGCGCCCGCGCCGAAGCGCAGCTCGATGTCGAACGAGAAGCCGCTGCCCAGGATGTCCTCGCCGAGCAGGCCGTATTCGCGGGCCTGGGCGATGGCCGTCTGGAGGTGGGCGATCGCGAGGGGGTATTCCGCGCGGATGTAGATGATGCCCTTCGAGGCGCCGATCGTGCGGCCGCAGATCGTCATGGCCTCGAGGATGGAATGCGGGTCGCCCTCGATCGTCGAACGGTCCATGTAGGCGCCGGGGTCGCCTTCGTCGGCGTTGCAGACGACGTATTTCTCGTCGGAGTCGACATCCTTCGAGAACTTCCACTTCATCCAGGTCGGGAAGCCGGCGCCGCCGCGGCCGCGCAGGCCGGAGGCCTTCAGCTCGTCGAGCACCTGGTCCGGCGTCATTTCGCCGAGGACCTTCGCCAGGGCGGCATAGCCGTCGCGGGCGATGTATTCGTCGATCTTCTCGGGGTCGATCACGCCGCAGTTGCGCAGGACGATGCGGAACTGCTTCTGGTAGAACTGGATGTCCTCCAGCTTCGTGTGGGCGCGGCTTTGCTCGGCATCGTAGAGCAGGCGGGCCACCGGGCGGCCCTTGACGACGTGCTCGGCGACGATCTCGGCCGCGTCCTCGGGGCGGACCAACACGTAGAACGTCTCGTCCGGCAGGACCTTCACGATCGGGCCCTTCTCGCAGAATCCGAAGCAGCCCGTCTTGACGACCTGGGCCTCGGCGTCGGCGCCGGCCTTCGCCAGCTCGGCCTTGAGGGCGTCGTAGAGCTTGTCGCTGTGGTTCGCGGCGCAGCCGGTCCCGCCGCACACGAGCAGATAGGTCTTGATGGCCATGGTTTCGCGTCCTTTCGTCTTGCCTGGTGGCTTCCGCTACTTCTGGATGATGTCGCCCGCCGGGCGGTCGAAGATGTGGTCCTCGACCAGCTTCCCGGCCGCGATGTGGTCCGTCACGATCCGGCGGGCCGTCTCGGCGTCGACCTTGCCGTAGATCACCGTCGGCATGCCGGGCGCGACGACCTCGACCGTCGGCTCGCTGTGGCACAGGCCCATGCAGCCGGTCTGGCGGATCGTCACGTTCGCAAGCCCCTGCCGGGAGAGTTCGTCGACAAACGCGTCGAACGAGGCCTTCGCGCCCGCCGCGATGCCGCACGTGCCCATCCCGACGATCACCTGGACGTCCTTGTTCTCCAGGTTCCGCTGGTTGATCTCCGCGACCTTCCGCTCGCGAAGCCTCTTCAGGTCTGCCAATGTCAATTTCGCCATAGTTCCACCTCTATCGATGCGGTTGTGCCAACTCCTCCTCGTTGGAGGAGAAAAAATCCTTCAGGAGCGCGAGGCTGCCGGCCGAGGAAAGGTCCCCGAGCGCCTCCGCGAGCTCGCGCCTCGTCACGTCGTAGGACGCGCCGCCGCGCGACCGGTGCACCGCCAGGTCGTGCGGGCCCGGATAGTTCATCAGGCCGGTCAGCAGCCCCGGCAGGTCGCCCATCGGCGGCGTATCCACCGACGACAGGTCCAGCGCGAAGGCGACCGTCGTCCCCTGCCCCGGCGCCGATTCGAGCGAGAACGCCCCCCCGCACAGGTCCGTCGTCATCTTCAGGAACGGCAGCCCCAGGCCCACGCGGCGCCCCGGGTGCTTCCCGCCCCCCGTCCAGAACGGATCCAGCGCGCGCCGCCGCGCCTCCGCATCCATCCCGCACCCGTCGTCCCGCACCATCACCGCGACCTTCCCGCCGTCCTCGTCGACCGATAGCGCCACGTGCGCCGCGCCGGATTCGAAGGCGTTCTGGACGATGTCGAGCATGGTATCGCAAAGCGTCGGATGCATGGGATCGGATCGCGCGGCCGCCGCGCCCTCCTCAGCCGAGCTCCCGGTATTTCGCCAGGATGCCCGCCAGCTGGTCCTTCTTCAGCGAACCATAGATCGTTCCGTTGACCGAGATCACCGGCGCCAGCCCACAGCAGCCCAGGCACCGCACCGCCGTCAGCGAGAACAGCCCGTCCGGCGTCACCCCGCCCACGCCGATGCCCAGCTGCGCCTGCAGCTCCTTCAGCAGCTCGTCGCCCCCCTTCAGGTAGCACGCCGTCCCCAGGCAGACCGCAATCTCGTACTTCCCCGGCCGCTCCAGCTTGAAGAAATGGTAGAACGTCAGCACCCCGTACACCTTCGCCGGCGGCAGCCCCAGGATGTCCGCCACCTGGAACGCCACGTCGCGCGGCACATAGCCGAAATGCTCCTGCACACGATGCAGGATCATGATCAGGTTCCCGGGCTTTTCCTTCCATTCGTCGATGAACGCAAGAAGCTCCTTCGGCATCGGGACGGCGGGCGTCGGTTTTTCGTTCGTCATAGGGTTCACCTCTGTCTGCAAAAACGTTTGAACGTGCCGCAACGATAGCGCACGCGTCCCCCTCCTGCAAGGCGAAATCCTGCCCCGCGCCCCCGAAGCCCCCCGCCGACGTTTTTTCGTGACAAATCCACCCGCTATGGCAGAATCCCCCCGCTTTACAACCCAGGAATACCAAGGAGTCCGTCATGACCATCGCATCGAAACTGCTTCTGACCGCCGCCGCCGCCGCCCTCGCCGCCGCCCCCGCCTTCGCCAAGGGCAAGGCCGCCGAACCCGATCCCAAGGCATACGTCTGGGAGCGCAGCGTCGACGCCGGCCTCGTCTTCACCGACGGCAACACCGAGACCCTCGACCTCAACTACGGCTTCGACCTCGGCGTCAAGAACGACGTCAACACCGCCCGCTGGACCCTCTCCGGCCTCTACGGCGAAGACCGCTCCGTCGCCGAGGGCGAGGACGAGACCACCAAGAACAAGATCGAGTCCGCCATCAAGCTCGAGCACTTCCTCACCGATCGCCAGAGCGCCGTCCTCAACTTCTCCTACCTCCGCGACGAGCTCGCCGACCTCGACTACTCCTTCATCCTCAGCCCCGCCTACTGCGTCTACCTCCTCAAGGACCCCGACGTCCTCGAGCTCTCCGCCGAGGCCGGCCCCGCCGCCGTCTGGCGCCGCGAAGGCGACCTCTCCAACGACTACGTCACCCTCCGCGTCGCCGAACGCTTCTTCTGGGCCTTCTCCGGCACCGCCAGCGTCGAGCAGACCTTCGAATACCTCCCCGAAATGGGCGACGCCGAAGGCACCCTCATCAACGCCGCCGTTTCCCTAACCTCCGCCATGACCGACTGCCTCGCCCTCAAGGCCACCTGCGCCGACAAGTACAACAGCGCCCCCGCCGCCGGCGCCGACGAAAACGACCTCTCCGTCACCGTCGCCCTCCAGCTGAACTTCTAGCGGCCTCCCCCATGAAAGTTTCCTTCGTCGTTCCCGATCTCGGATCCAACATCCTCGGGGCGACGAGGAAACTGGCCGCCTACCTCTCCGGCGCCCACGACGTCGAAATCGTCGGCACCTGCCTCTGGGGCCGCCCCAACGCCATGTATTCCGACGGCTTCCCCTACAAGGCCGTCCAAGCCCCCCGCGCCTACCGCTTCCCCGAATTTTTCCCCGCCGTCCGCGACCCCGCCGCCGCCGCAACCGGCGACGTCCTCGTCGCCATGAAGGCCCAGGCCCCCTCCCTCCCCGCCGCCCTCCTCGCCAAGAAAAGACGCGGCGCCAAGGTCGTCGCCTACCTCGACGAATGGGACGGCGCCACCCCCGCCCAGTGGCCCCTCCCCCAGCGCCTCGCACGCCTCCTCCACCACGCCCACCACCCGACCGACGACCTCTACGCCCCCCATTGGGAACGCCGCCTCCGCGAATGCGACGCCATCGTCGGCACCACCACCTTCCTCCAGAAGCGCTTCGGTGCCACCCGCATCCACCTCGGCGCCGACTGCGACTTCTTCCCCTCCCCCCCCCCCCCCCCCCCCCCCGCCCCCCCCGCCCCCCCCCCCCCCCCCCCCCCCCCCCCCCCCCC
>JAZQOP010000104.1:0-17653 GCA_045627965.1 Kiritimatiellia bacterium
TCTTCCTAAGACCGCTTGGCCTCCGACTTTGCCCCAAAACTGTGCCACCGCAACAGATGCTGTGCCATTTTTGCGCCAATCGCGACGCATCCACGTCTGCCGCCCGCCTACCCCAAAACCTAAATTCAAGTTAACCCATTGATATTCCTGGACTTGCGATTTTTTGGCATGGTTCCTGCTTATTCCTTTGGCGATGTTCCCGGACGTCGGGAACGCGAACGGAAGCAAGCAAAACCCTTTGGGCCTGCTGGAAGCAGGCCGCGAAAAACAGAAAGAGGCACGATATGTCTAAGGTCCTTGGAATCGACTTGGGAACGACGAACTCCTGCATGGCCGTCATGGAAGGCGGCGAAGCGACGGTCGTCCCGAACGCGGAAGGCGGGCGCACCACCCCGTCAGTCGTCGCGTTCACGAAGAACGGCGAACGCCTGGTCGGTACGGCCGCCAAGCGCCAGGCCGCCCTCAACCCGAAGCAGACGGTCTACTCCATCAAGCGCTTCATGGGCATGAAATACGACGACGTCAAGGGCGAGCTTTCCCGCATCCCCTACGAAGTCGTCCGCGCCCCCAACGGCGACGCCCACGTCAAGATCGGCGACAAGACCTACTCGCCGCCGGAAATCTCCTCGATGATCCTCCAGAAGATGAAGGCCGACGCGGAGGCCTTCCTCGGCGGGCCCGTCACCCAGGCCGTCATCACCGTCCCCGCCTACTTCAACGACAGCCAGCGCCAGGCCACCAAGGACGCCGGCAAGATCGCCGGCCTCGAGGTCCTGCGCATCATCAACGAGCCGACCGCCTCCTCCCTCGCCTACGGCCTGGACAAGAAGTCCGACGAAAAGATCGCCGTCTACGACCTCGGCGGCGGCACGTTCGACATCTCCGTCCTCGAAATCGGCGACGGCGTCTTCGAGGTCAAGGCCACCAACGGCGACACCCACCTCGGCGGCGACGACTTCGACCTGCGCATCATGGACTGGCTTGCCGACGAGTTCAAGAAGGAGAACGGCATCGACCTCAAGCAGGACCCCACCGCCCTCCAGCGTCTCAAGGAAGCCGCCGAAAAGGCCAAGTGCGAGCTCTCCAGCAGCACCACGACCGACATCAACCTGCCGTTCATCACCGCCGACGCCACCGGGCCGAAGCACCTGAACGTCACCGTCTCCCGCGCCAAGCTCGAACAGCTCGTCGGCGACCTCATCGCCCGCTCGATGCGCCCCGTCGAAAACTGCCTGAACGACGCCGGCCTCTCCAAGTCGCAGATCGACGAGGTCATCCTCGTCGGCGGCATGACCCGCATGCCCAAGGTCCAGCAGGAAGTCGAGCGCGAGCTCGGCAAGGCCCCCCACAAGGGCGTCAACCCCGACGAGGTCGTCGCCATCGGCGCCGCCATCCAGGGCGGCGTCCTCAAGGGCGAGGTCAAGGACGTCCTCCTCCTCGACGTCACCCCCCTCACCCTCGGCATCGAGACCCTCGGCAAGGTCATGACCCCGCTCATCGAGCGCAACACGACCATCCCCACGACCAAGAAGGAAATCTTCTCCACCGCCGCCGACAACCAGACGACCGTCGAAATCCGCGTCCTCCAGGGCGAGCGCAAGATGGCCGACGACAACAAGCTGATCGGCAACTTCCACCTCGACGGCATCCCGCCCGCCATGCGCGGCACCCCGCAGATCGAAGTCACCTTCGACCTCGACGCCAACGGCATCCTCAAGGTCTCCGCCAAGGACCTCGGCACCGGCAAGGAGCAGAAGATCACCATCACCGCCTCCAGCGGCCTCTCCAAGGAGGAGGTCGAGCGCCTGGTCAAGGATGCCGAGGCCCACGCCAGCGAAGATGCCGCCAAGCGCGACGCCGTCGACTCCAAGAACAAGGGCGAATCCATGGTCTACGAGACCGAGAAGTTCCTCAAGGACAACGGCGACAAGCTGCCCTCCGACAAGAAGTCCGCCGTCGAGTCCGCCCTCTCCGGCCTCAAGGACACCCTCAAGGCCGACGACCCCGCCCGGATCAAGTCCGCCCAGGAAGCCCTGATGTCCGCCCTCCAGGCCGCCTCCGCCGACCTCTACGCGCAGGCCAAGTCCGCCAACCCCGGCGCCACCGGCGCCGACTCCTCCTCCTCCAAGCCCGCCCCGGACGGCGACGTCCAGGACGCCGACTTCGAGGAAGTGGACCCCGACAAGAAATAGCCATTTGCCGGCCGGCGGCGGAGGTTTTCTTTTTCCTTTCCCTCCGACCGTCCGGTCCGGCAATCCATGTCAAAAAAACAACGCGCGGGGCCTTCCCCGCCGAGAATCAACCACAACAGGAGCAAACACATGAAAATCCAACCGTTGGGCGACCGCGTCCTGGTCGAGCCGCTGAAGGAAGCCGAAGAGATGAAGGGCGGCATCATCATCCCCGATACCGCCAAGGAAAAGCCCCAGCAGGGCAAGGTCGTCGCCATCGGCACCGGCAAGCTCGACGAAAACGGCAAGAAGATCGCCTTCAACGTCAAGCCCGGCGACATGGTGCTCATGCCCAAGTACGGCGGCACCGAAGTCAAGCTCGGCGACAAGAAATACCAGATCATGCGCGAGGACGACATCCTCGGCATCCTGGCCTAACCACCCTCACAAGGAGAACCAGCCATGTCTGCAAAGCAAATCGTCTATGAAGCGGAAGCCCGCCAGCTCGTCCTCAAGGGCGTCGAAAAGCTGAGCCGCGCCGTCAAGAGCACCCTCGGCCCCCGCGGCCGCACCGTCGTCCTCGAAAAGAAGTTCGGCAGCCCCACCATCACCAAGGACGGCGTCTCCGTCGCCAAGGAAATCGAGCTCGAGAACCCCTTCGAGAACATGGGCGCCCAGATGGTCCGCGAAGTCGCCTCCAAGACCAGCGACATCGCCGGCGACGGCACCACGACCGCCACCGTCCTCGTCGAGGCCATCTACCGCGAAGGCCTCAAGAACGTCACCGCCGGCGGCAACCCCATGGACATCCGCCGCGGCATCGACGCCGCCACCGACGTCATCGTCGCCAACCTGAAGAAGCAGAGCAAGAAGATCAAGGAGACCTCCGAGGTCGCCCAGGTCGGCACCATCTCCGCCAACGGCGACACGACCATCGGCAACATCATCGCCGAGGCCATGGAGAAGGTCGGCAAGGACGGCACCATCACCGTCGAGGAAGCCAAGGGCATCGAGACCACCCTCGACGTCGTCGAAGGCATGCAGTTCGACAAGGGCTACCTCAGCCCCTACTTCGTCACCAAGGCCGACACCATGGAAGTCGTCCTCGACGACGCCTTCATCCTGCTCTTCGAGAAGAAGATCTCCAACCTCCAGGAGCTCCTCCCCGTCCTGCAGGCCGTCGCCAAGAGCGGCAAGCCCTTGCTGATCATCGCCGAGGACATCGAAGGCGAAGCCCTCGCCACCCTCGTCGTCAACAAGCTCCGCGGCACCCTCCAGATCTGCGCCGTCAAGTCCCCCGGCTTCGGCGACCGCCGCAAGGCCATGATGGAAGACATCGCCATCCTCACCGGCGGCAAGTTCATCAGCGAGGACCTCGGCATCAAGCTCGAGAACCTCACCCTCGCCGACATGGGCCGCGCCAAGCGCATCACCGTCGACAAGGAAAACACGACCATCGTCGAGGGCGCCGGCACGACCGCCGCCATCAAGGGCCGCATCGAGCAGATCCGCCGCCAGATCGAGGAGACGACCTCCGACTACGACCGCGAGAAGCTCCAGGAGCGCCTCGCCAAGCTCGCCGGCGGCGTCGCCGTCATCAACGTCGGCGCGACCACCGAGTCCGAGATGAAGGAGAAGAAGGCCCGCGTCGAGGACGCCCTCCACGCCACCCGTGCGGCGGTCGAGGAAGGCATCGTCCCCGGCGGCGGCGTCGCCCTGCTGCGCGCCCAGGCCGCCCTCAAGGACCTCAAGCTCGAAGGCGACGCCCAGATCGGCGTCGAGATCATCCGCCGCGCCTGCGAAGCCCCGCTCCGCCAGCTGACCGAAAACGCGGCCGTCGACGGCTCCATCGTCGTCCAGGCCGTCCGTGAAGGCAAGGGCGCGTTCGGCTACAACGTCGCCACCGGCGAATACGTCGACATGCTCAAGGCCGGCATCATCGATCCGACCAAGGTCACCCGCGGCGCCCTCCAGAACGCCGCCTCCATCGCGGGCCTCCTGCTCGTGACGGAAGCCATGGTCGCCGAGCTCCCCAAGAAGGAGCCCCCTGCGCCCCCGATGGGTGGCGGCATGGGCGGCGGCATGGACGGCATGTACTAAGCCCCCCGGCCTAAGGCCGACAACGGCGGAGCGCCCCCCCGGCGCCCCGCCGTTTTCTTTCCCCGCGCTGCGCGGTTATATGGTGAAATATTTGGAATTTTGCCGATTTTCGCCCGGGCATGGCCCCTTCGGCAGGGGGCCGATCTCCGCGCGGCCCGCGACGGCATGAAAAGCCGCATGAAAGCCGAATGACGCCCCATTGGGCAACCATTCGGCGCCCTTGCGCGGCCGCAATCGCCGCCGAATGCGGCCCGCTCAGAGAGCGGGCCCTACCGAAAAAGTCCGAAATGGGACAGAGATTCGACGATCTTGCGAATCCGCAACGAAAGCGAATGGGAGGGCCGTTGAAAGGGCTTGGAGTCGGAAATCATGCGAGAGAACGCATGAAAAGCCGAATCATTCCCCTGCCAAAGCGCCTTCGCTAGGGGCCGATCCGCGACGGCATGAAAAGCCGCATGAAAGCCGAATAACGCCCCACTGGGCAACCATTCGGCGTCCCTGCGCGGCCGCAATCGTCGCCGAATGCGGCCCGTGGCCTAGTTGACATCGGCGGGGCGGCCGATGGAGATCAGGGTCAGGGGGAGGCCGGGATTGGGGGAGGCGATGCCGGAGAGGGAAACGCATCCGCCGGAGACGGTCGCGGTCGTGGCCAGTATCCAGTTCCAGTGGTCGCCGGAAAGGGAGTCGGCCGTCCAGATTTCGAGGACGGTGCCATCGGGGATGTCCCCGCCGAGCTCGGCCTGGAAGCCCAGCTTGCCGGTGGCGGGGTCGAAGGTGAAGCTATCGGCGGTGATGGCGGCGACTTCGACTTCGGTCGGGCCGACGGACCCGGGGAAGACCTGGACGGCGACGTTGGTCGTGGCGGTCTGGTCGTCGAGGGTGTTGCGGGCGAGGAAGGTGAAGACGTAGTTCGTCGCGACGGCGGGCGTGAAGGAGAGGAGGGAATCGGCGAAGGAGTATTCTGTTCCGGCGGGCTCGACGGCGGAGACCTCGAGGGTCGGCTCGCCTTCGCCGGTGGCGGTCACGGAGAAGGAGACGAGCTGTCCGGTCGTCGCGTTGGTGGGGATGACGCCGACGCCGATGACGGGGACGGGATAGGAGGTGACGTCGGCGATCTTGAGATACTGGACGACCTTGCCGTTGTCGTTCCAGATCGCCGCGGGGTCGTCGGAGGTGCCGTCGGACGTGCCGTCGAAGCCGACGTAGATGCCGTTGGCGAAGATGTCGGCGCCGGAGCGCGGGCTGCTCCAGAGGAAGGCGTTCGTGTCGCTGGCGGCCAGGTTGCGGACGTTGTAGTAGCGGCTGGCGGAGTTCTCGATGCCGAGGCGGGCGGCAAAGGGCGAGATGTCGTAGGTCTGGGCGGCGCCCGTGTGGCCGCCGGCGCCCTCGTTGACGAAGAGGACGGCGGCGAGGACGGAATCCTGCTCGTTGGGGCTCTTGCCGGGGTCGCTCCACTTGGCGCAGAACATGATGCGGGCGTTGTCGTTGAGGAACCAGCGGTTCTTCGAGCGGAGGGCCGGGGAGGCGTGGCGGGCGAGGTTGATGCGGCCGTAAAGCTGGGCGATGGCGCGGGAGTCGTTGGCGTGGCCGGCCGCGTAGGGCGGGTTCGTCCAACCGTGCATCACGTTCCAGGCCTTGAAGTTCGGGATGGCCTTGCCGAAGTTGACCTCGAACTTGAGGAAGCCCTTCCACTTGTTCGCGTTGTTGAGGTCGTCCTCGCCGACGACGAAGGGCGAGATGGCGTGCTCCTGGCCGTACATGATCATGGGGATGCCATCGATGGCGGAGACCATGGCGTAGCGGGAGACGGTGGCCTGCGGGTCGCCGTAGGGCATGACCTCGTCGTGGCAGGTCAGGTTGAGGAGGATAAGGCCGTTGCCGTAGTCGCCGCGGCGTTCCTCGAAGCGGGCGGCGAGGGTCGAGGGATCGGAGACGTGCTCCTGGGTAAAGCGGAAGACCATGTTCTCGTTGAGGACGTCGAACTGGCGGTTGGAGCGGCGTCCGACGGCGCCGCCGTCGAGCGACTCGGCCATGAACAGGAAGTTCCACTTGAGGTTGCGGGTGCGGTTGACGAGGTATTCCCAGAACTGGCTGGGGAGGCCCTGGGCGTAGTCGCAGCGGAGGCCGTCGATGCCGTAGTCGTCGACCAGGACGCCGTTGGCGTCGAGGACGCCGGGGTGGTTGACGCCGTCGTTGCCGGTCTTGCGCAGCCAGAACTCGGGATAGGTCGCCATGTACTTCCAGAGGAGCTTGGTGGCGGGACGCATTTCGTTGTAGTAGTAGCGGTCCTCCTCGGAGTAGATGCGGGAGGTTTCGGGGCCGAGGCCGCCGCCGGCGTCGCGGTCGTCCCAGCGGACCATGGTGGAGTAGTTGCCGTAGAGGAGCTCGGCGACGTCGTCCCACTTGCCGAAGTCGTAGCGTTCGGGGGCGGAGGCGATGTCGTTGTCGTATTCGGAGTTGTAGTAGGTCGCGGGGCAGGACTGGTCGGCGCCGTCGGTGTTGTGGGAATACCAGTTGATGCCGAGGGTGCCGGTGGCGGCGATGTGGTCGCCGGGGGCCAGCGTGCGCCAGCCGGGATAGGCGGCGTCGAGCTCGGCCAGGGCGGCGGGGCCGAGGCCGTTGGTGCACAGGCGGATGCCCTCGCCGTAGATGGCGTCCCAGGAGGTGTGGTTCATCACGCCGTCGAGCATCACGTTGACGGTCGCGAGGTTGCGCGTGCCGCCGGCGTCGGACTGGGCCTTGTCGCAGAGCCGGACGAAGTTCGTGAAGGCGGCGACGGCCCCCTCCTCGGTCTTCGTCGAGCTCATGTCGGCGTTGACGGAGAAGTAGTTCCTGGTCGCGTAGGGCGAGCCGGGCCAGTAGCGGTTGCCATCGGGGTCGCAGTTGCCGCGGGCGTAGTCGAGGTTGGGGTGGATCGGCTGGAACCAGAGGCAGTTGATGCCCATGCGGTTCAGGTAATCGAGCGAAAACTCGTCGAAGGGGCCGCCCTGGGCGTCCAGCTTTTCGGCGAGGCCCTCGAAGTTGCCGCAGGCGGCATGGCTCGGGGCGGTCGCCTTGGTCGTGAGGACGTTCAGCTCATACATCGTCTGGTCGAGGGCCTTGCGGGGGGAGACGACGGCCACATGGTCGCGCTGGAGGGCCGAGCCCATGTCGGAATACCAGGTCCAGTTCGTCGAGCCTGCGGCGCGGTAGCGGGCCGAGATGCGGTAGACGCCGCACTGCGAGACGGCCAGGGACTTCTCGTAGTAGCCGGTGGACTTGGCCATCGGAATCGCCTGCCAGTAGCCGGCGCCGACGTTGTAGGTGTTGGCGGCCGTGACGGAGTCGCCGGCGGGAGGGATCATGCCGTCCGGCCAGCCGTCGCCGTCCATGTCGTCCTCGACGTGGTCGCGGCGGCCGAGGTTCGTGAAGAGCTCGACGGCCTCGGCGTCGTTCGGGGCGGCGAAACGGACGGTGAACTGGACGACGTCCTCGGGGTCGGCCTCGTCGATGAACCACTTCGAGGTCGTGTAGTCGGCGAAGGCCTCGAAGGAATAGTCGCGCGAGGAGCCGATGACCGTCAGGGCGCCGGAGCCGTCCGACCACATGCGATACTCGAAGGTGGTGCCCGTGGCGCTGGTGGGGGTGAACTCGGCCTGGATCCAGTTGCCGGTGCCGCCGGCCTCGGCGGTCTTGCGGGCGTAGATTTCGTAGCGGAGGACGGCGGTGGAGGCGGCCATCGCCTCGTCGCTGACGACGCCGTGCCACCACATGGCCTGTCCGTGGCCGGAGGCGTCGGCCTCGGCGTGGTCGTAGCGCATCTTCACCGTCTTGCACCCCGACAGCGCGCGGGCCTTCGAGAGCGGGCGGCGCACGGCCTTCACGCCCGACCTGCGGCCCGCCAGGGCGGGATCGTTGTCGACGACGTAGCGGATTTCGACGTCGTCGGCCCAGGCGTTCGTGCCGTCGATGTAGCCGACCTTCACCCAGATGTCGATGTCCGTGTCGGAGATGCGCGAGACGTTGCCGCCGTGGAAGACGTAGCCCGGCTCGGTGCCCGGCGCGCCGGCGACGTGGACGCTGAAGGGGGCCGCCTGGGCCTGGGCCTCGTCGGCATAGCGGACATACATGTTCGGGTCGGCCCCGTCGACGCCCACGAACGTATCCACCTTGTCCGACGTCCCGGCATAGGTGAACGCGAAGTAGTATTCCATCGTGTCGCCCGCGTTGCCCGAGGCCGTCGGGACCTCCGCCAGGAAGTATTCGTTGCCCGCCTGGGTCGTCCCGGGCTCCAGCGCCATGGCCTTCGAGGCCCAGGCGTCGTTCGTCGCGAACCGGTAGCGCAGCGTCGCCGTCGCCACCGTGTCCAGGCCGGCGTTGCCCGTCCAGTTGCCGGCGCGGATGGCGACCGTCTCGCCGGCGCTCGGCGAAAACGGCGTCAGCATCGTGTAGGAGGGCCAGGGCTCGCGGTTCGTCGCGCAGTGCCAGGTCACGCCCAGGTTCGCCGGCGGCGGCAGGGCGTTGTCGACCGTGAACGTCGCCACGAAATTCGCGCCGCCGTTCGAGTCATACACGGCGGCGGCCTCGCCGACGGTCGCCTTGAACCAGCATTCCAGCGTGTAGGTCCCGTTCGGCAGCGCGTTGGCCGCCACGATGTCCACCGGGGCGAACGCGTCGCCCGACCGCGTCTGCCACTTGCCGTTCGCCCCGAGCGCCTCCAGGTAGGCCAGCCCGATGTGCTCGCCCGGAACCACCTCGGCGCCGTCCTGCTTCACCTTGTAGCCCAGCTGGGCCGTCGTGCCCATCTGGTCCGGCCACACTTGGAGCTCGCCGCCCAGGAACAGCGTGGAATTCGTCCCCAGGTTCGCGCCATGGAACGCCACCGAGCCGTCATAGGGCGCCTTGCTCGCCGTGTACCACTTCGCGGCATCCGACGGCCCCACCGTCAGGAAGCTGTCTCCGCACCAGGAGGCGGCAGAGGCGGACAGCGGCAGCAGCGCCGCGACGGAAAGGGCCAGCAGTCGGATCAAGCGTTTCATGCGATACCTCGTGGGGTTGGGGATGGCGTCGACAACGGCGCAAGCATACTCCTCCGCCCCCCCCGCGGCAAGCCTTTCCCGCCGCCGCCGCGCCGCTTCGGCGTCCTGCCCGCTCCCTTTTTCGTTGCCATGCCCATCGAAAATAGTAGAGTAGTCCGCGAAGCCGCCGCGGGAGAGAACTTTCGGCCCGGACGCGCACGCCGGGTGGCGTCGCGCCGCCGCCGTCCCGCACGGTCCCAACGCATCGGAAAGATTCCCATGAACGAGATCGCCCTCAACCCCAACCAGCTCGTGCAGTTCCTCCAGAAGCCCGCCGCCGAGTTCACCAAGGCCGACATCATCCGCTACTGCAAGGAAAACGGCATCCAGTGCATCAACTTCCGCTACTGTGGCTGGGACGGGCGCCTCAAGACCCTCAACTTCGTCATCCTCTCCGAAGCCCACCTCGACACCATCCTCTCCGCCGGCGAGCGCGTCGACGGTTCCAGCCTCTTCCCCTTCGTCGAGGCCGGGAAAAGCGACCTCTACGTCGTCCCGAAGTTCCGCACCGCCTTCCGCAACCCCTTCGAGGAGACCCCGACCCTCGACATCCTCTGCTCGTTCTTCAACAGCGAAGGCCAGCCCTTCGAAAGCTCCCCCGAATACATCCTCCGCAAAGCCCACGCCGTCTTCAAGGACTCCACCGGCTACACCTTCGAGACCATGGGCGAGCTCGAATACTACGTCATCGACGAGGCCTCCGACGACTACCTGGTCGCCGACCAGCGCGGCTACCACGAAAGCTCGCCGTTCTGCAAGTTCGGCGACTTCCGCACCGAGGCCATGCGCCTGATCGCCCAGGCCGGCTGCCTCATCAAGTACGGCCACTCCGAGGTCGGCAACTTCACCCAGGACGGCAAGATCTACGAGCAGAACGAAATCGAGTTCCTGCCCACCGACGTCGAGGCCGCCGCCGACCAGCTCGTCGTCGCCAAGTGGATGATGCGCACCCTCGCCGCCAGCTACGGCCTGACCCTCACCTTCGCCCCCAAGATCACCGTCGGCAAGGCCGGCTCCGGGCTCCACGTCCACTGCAAGCTCTCCAAGGACGGCCGCTCCTGCATGGTCGAGGACGGCCAGCTCACCGACGCCGCCAAGAAGGCCATCGCCGGCCTGATGATCGCCGGCACCTCCCTGCCCGCGTTCGGCAACCCCAACCCCCTGTCCTTCCTGCGCCTCGTCCCGCACCAGGAGGCCCCGACCTCCCTCTGCTGGTCCTTCTCCAACCGCAGCGCGCTCGTCCGCGTCCCGCTCGGCTGGATCGGCAAGGGCCGCAACATGGTCTGCCAGAACAACCCCCTCGAACCCGAGGACGGCCGCGACTTCTCCACCAAGCAGACCTTCGAGTGGCGCGCCTCCGACGCCTGCGCCGACATCTACCTGCTCATGGCCGCCCTCTGCGTCGCCATCCGCACCGGCCTCGAATCGCCCGACGCCCTCGCCGTCGCCGAAAAGACCTATGTCGGCGTCAACATCCATTCCGAGGCCAACAAGGCCATCCAGGCCGCCCTCGAGCAGCTCCCCGACTCCTGCGCCGCCGCCGCCGCCGAGCTCGAGAAGGACCGCTCCATCTACACCGCCAAGGGCGTCTTCTCCGAGGCCCTCGTCGACTACATGGCGAAGTTCCTCCGCTCCTTCGGCGATGCCACCCTCCGCGCCGACCTCGGCGGCGACACCGACAAGATCATGGCGCTCGTCAACCGCCATCTCCACGTCGGCTAGGCCGCGCCCCCGCGCCGGATGCCCCCCTCCCGCCCAAAAACGCCGCTACTCTCCGGGCGGACCGCGGCGGGGGGGCCGCCGCACCATGACGAATGGCGACCCTTGGGCCCCCCATTCGACACCCCTGCGCACCCGCATTTTTTGCCGAATGCGGCCCGCTCGGAGATCGGGTCCTACCGAATGGGGCCAGGGCGAGGATGTGGATTCGACCATTTTGCGAATCCGCAACGGATGCGAATGGCAGGCCCGTCGAACGGGCTTGGGTTCGGAAATCATTCCTCGAAGTGCCCTCGACCTGCGCCGGCGGGGCACAAAAAGACGGCGCTTCCGCGGGGGGAGCGCCGTCGGGACCGAAAGCCGGGCAGGGCCGGCTAGCAGATCTTCGTGTTCCAGCCGTGGACGTCGGGGGCCAGGCCGTACTGGATGTCCTGGACGGCGTGGTAGAGCTTTTCGAGCGTCGGGCCGCAACCCGTCTCGGAGCCCGTCTTGTGGACGACGCCGTTGCGCTCGATCGAGCAGACCGGCGTGACCACGACGGCCGTGCCGCAAGCGGCGACTTCGGCGAAGTTGTCGATTTCCTTCTCGAAATCGATCGGGCGGCGCTCGACCGGCATGCCCATGTCGGCGGCCAGCTGGCACAGGGTCATGTTCGTCACGGAAGGCAGGACGGACTTGGAATCCGGCGTGACATACTTGCCATCCTTCGTGATGCCCAGGAAGTTGGACGTCGAGAACTCCTCGATGTAGGTATGCGTCAAGGCGTCGAGGTAGAGCTCGACGGGATACCCGGCGGCCTTGGCCTCCATGTGGGCGGCGAGGCTAGCGGCGTAGTTGCCGCCGCACTTGACGTGCCCGGTGCCGAGCGGGGCGGCGCGGTCGTAGTGGTCGATCACGATCGCCTTCACCGGCTGCAGCCCGCCCTTGTAATAGGCGCCGACGGGCGTGACCAGCACGATGAACGTGTATTCGTTCGCCGGCGCGACGCCGATCTGGATGCCCGACGCGAACAGCAGCGGCCGCACATAGAGCGACCCGCCCGTCCCGTACGGCGGAATGTAGTCCAGGTTCGCCTTGACCACGCGCTTGCAGGCCTCCTCGAACAGCTCCAGCGGCACCGGCGCCATGCACAGGCGCTCCGCCGTGTTGTACATGCGCTTGGCGTTGTCCTGCACGCGGAAGATCGACACCGTGCCGTCCTTCTGCCGGAAGACCTTCATCCCTTCGAAGCATTCCTGCCCGTAGTGCAGGCCGCCGGCCGCGATATGGATCGGAATGTAGGGGGAATCGACCAGCTTGCCGTCGTCCCAGGCGCCATCGCGCCAGGTATACTGGATGTGGCAGGCGGTCTGCGTATAGGCGAACCCGAGGGAAGCCCAGTCAATGTTCACGTTGCTCATCTTGTGTTCCTTCTGTTGAATGTCCAAACTAGCGGTTGTCCCGGATCTGGCGGGCGATCTTCTGCGCGACGTTCTCGATCTCGTCCGGCAGCAGCACCCCGCCCGCAGGCGGCACCGGCGCGGCCGGGGCGGCGGCCGCCGGCGACGTCCCCGCCGCCTTCGCCCCGCCGCGCGCCGCGGCCTGGCACATCGTCACGGCGACGACGCCCACGATGTCCTCCGCCTTGCACCCGCGCGACAGGTCGTTCATCGGCTTCGCCACGCCCTGGAGGATCGGCCCCAGCGCCGTCGCCCCCGCCAGGCGTTCCACCAGCTTGTAGCCGATATTGCCCGCCTGCAGGTCGGGAAAGACCAGCACGTTCGCCGAGCCCTTCACCGGCGAATCCGGCGCCTTCGACGCCGCCACCGACGGCACAATGGCCGCGTCCGCCTGCAGCTCGCCGTCGACCACGGCGTTCAGGCCGGGCGTCGCCGCGAACTTCTGGCGTGCCATTTCGGCCGCCGCGTGCACCTTGTCGACCAGCTCATGCTTCGCCGAGCCGCGCGTCGCGAACGACAGCAGCGCCACTCGAGCCTCGCCGCCCTGCAGCGCCGCATGCGTCTGCGCCGCCGCCAGCGCAATGTCCGCCAGCTGCTCCGCCGTCGGGCACGGCACCACGCCGCAGTCCGAAAAGATCAGCACGTCGTCGCCCGACGGCGTCGGCGTCTTCAGCTTCATCCAGAAGCAGCTGCTCGCCGTCGAAATCCCCGGCGCCGTCCCGATGCACTGGAACGCCGCACGCAGCATGTCCGGCGTCGACGCGATCGACCCGGCCACCATCCCGTCGACCATCCCCGCCTCGACCATCATGGCGCCCACGTAGAGCCGCTTCTTCAGCGTCTCGCGCGCCTGCTCCATCGTCACCCCCTTCTTCTCGCGCTTCTTCTGGAACGCGGCCACCAGCGCCTCCAGCTCCGGCATCGTCGCGGGCTCCACCACGCGGAACCCGTTCGGCGACACGCCCGCCTTCTGGCACGCCGCCGACGCCTCCGACGCCGATGCCAGCACCGTCACCGCGGCAATCTTCTGTTCCGTAATCAGCGCGGCCGCCTTCATCACGCGCGGGTCCTGGCCCTCGGGCAGGACGACCGATCCGCCGAACTGGCGGGCCTTGGCAATCAACTTTTCCATATCTGCTCCTTCTGCAACCCCGCGAGCCTACGCCCCCCCGCCCCCCCGGAAAAGCAAAATTTCCGCCCACACGCCATTTTGCACGCCCAAACCCGCGCGGCCGTCAAGCCGGACGCCGGAACGACCACGCCTTCCGGAAAATGCCAGGGCGCCGAGGTCCCCCTCCAGGTCCTCGCCGGCAGGGCGGAGGAGGCCGAACGCCCTCCCTGCGGCAACCGTCAGAATTTGTCGCTTTTTCGCGAGTTGCAGTCGGCGCAAAGCATCTGCAGGTTGTCCGGCTGCGTCTTGCCACCCTTCGACCAGGGCTTGATGTGGTCGCCGCGCATCTCCTCGAAGGCGAACTTGCCTTTGCAGATCGGGCATACGCCCTTCTGGTTCTCATAGGCGATGCGCATGTCATCGGGATCGAACGAGCGCAGGTTGAGCTTCTCGAAGAGCGTCCGGTCCGAAAGGAGAAACTCGTAGATGCCGCCGTGCCGCTGGACCTCCTTGTCCGCCATCAGCTCCGCGACCTCCTTGTCGAGCTTCGCGGGATTGTACTTGCGCTCGCCGTACTTCGCATATAGCCGTCCCCAGTCGAGCCCCTTCATCTCCTTGCGGTACGTCGGAAAGATCGTCTCGACCCAGTTGATCACCTTCTGAAAGTGAATCCAGAGCTCGGTCGCCTCTTCGTCTCCCTGATGAATGCCCATGTACTCGTCCACGGCCTTCGGCTTGTCCGTCTTGGCAATCCACATGATCGCCGTCTCAAGGTACGCCTGCCTGTCCACCTCGCCCTTCAGGTACTTGCCGCCGAGCTTGTAGGCGACGCATCCCGGTTTGCTGAAATAGCGTTTCGCATCCGACACCCACGGACCGGGGTAGATGGCGTTCCGCATCTCCTGCTCGGTGAGCTCCAGCCCCGCGATGTTGATCGTCCGGAACCAGTCGATCTTCTCGCTTTCCTCACCCTCGCAGAGATACACCATCAGCTCGTAGTCAAGAAACTTGTCCTGAATGTCCTTGGGCTGACGATGAAAGGGAGGTGGGATGTGCCTACAGCTCCAGAGTCTCGCCATTCGATAGAAACGATTCAAGTTCTCTGACAGACTTGAAATCAACATCCTCGCCAAAGGCCTTCGCCAGTCCCGCAAGACCAACGTTAATGCTCTCACCCGAACTAACGGCCTTTGATATCTGCTCAAAGCTCGACCTGACCGCCTTATCCTTGCTTGAAAAGAACGAGTCAAAACAGGCCGTCAACTCAGCCTGATAAGCTATCTCTCGCGACTTAAGTTGCTGACAGATTGCATGGACAATGGCCCGTTTCTCCTCAGACAAACGATTTTCCCTTGCCGTTTGCAAAAGTGCATCGTACATGGCGCCATTCAAGAGTGAGGCAACAACGCTTCCAAGCACGCCCCCGACCAGAGTGCCTACACCAGGCAAAACCGCAGTACCGACCAAAGCCCCAAGATTGCCGCCGGTAAAGGACGCCGCCAACGTGCTACCGTCCTTGCCGACATTTTCAACGAAGGCTCCAACTCCGATCTCGCCTGTTGCGAGCTTCAACGCATTCTTGGCCAACGCTGCGCCTGCCTGAATTAACGCCGCAGGCGCATTACCCTTCGCCAAGCTCTTGCAAACGGTATTGCCCGTCGCTTTCAGAGCCCCGCCGACTGCCGCGCTGCCAGCTCCCATGGCATACGCCACGGCCGCAGCCTTGCCCGTATCCTTCGCAATGTCAATTGCTGCTTCGTCGAAATCTTTCTCGCCATTGGCAATTGCCGCCAAATTCTGACATACGCTCACCCCACCTCCAATGGCGGCACCGTATTTCGCGGACTCGATCCCGGCCCTGTTGGCGACCTTCAAAGTATCCTTTGCCGCGCTCAGGCCCGGATGAAGTCGAGCTTCCATCGCCTCGCCAGTCGAAACCTTCGCCGGACGCGCCCTCGACCGGACATCTTTGATCTTTTTGATCTGATCCTCAATCTCAGCAGCCTTTTGCGGATTTCCATGTTGCCGAAGATAATCGACTTGCCTCTGATATTTTTCGATCTTCGCGTCCCACCTGTCCAAAATTGCCTGAAATTGATCGGACGGCAGGGCGATCTCCGCATGAGCGTAGTGTTCGTATTCCCGATTGAGCAGCTTGTCGTAGTTCTCTATCCGATAAAAGTTCTTCTGCTGCGTTCCGCCGGTGAAATTCCCGCTGGCATCCAGAATCGGACGCCCTTCGGAATCAACATTCACAAGATCAAACTGCGGATGGTTCACCCCACCAACGTTGTCAGTCCGCGCAACCCTCGCTGCCTTGCCGCCAATGATGTTCTCGGCGTTTGTTCGGGCGACGTTCTTCACCTCTGCCGAAAATCCGGCCTGTTGCATCAGGTTCCGTGCAGCCTCTCCAGAATCAGAATTCAGCCGCGATGCCGCGATGTCTGCGAGCTCCGCATAAGACCGCATGTGTTCGGCTGTCGCCGACGCAAAACGTTCCAGTTCATTTTGTACGGCCAGCGAAACCTCCTGATTGAACTCACGTTCGCTTCGCCGTCTTTTAATTCCAAACAAATCCATCGCCAGTTCCCTTTCTTCATGCGATGAGCATCGGCATCGAAGCGCGCTCTAGAAGTTTGTTGCATTTCCCCGTCTGCTCGTTGAGCATCACCAGCGCATCCTCAAGAAAAGCTCCTTGCTCGTTCATCAATGGCTTGTCGATGAATTTGCGCAAGAGCCTCGCACAGTTGACGGCATCACAAAAATCAGACGCTTCCTGCGGCGTCAGAATCTGCATGTTCAGCACGTGCTTGACCGGATCGACGATAAACTTGTGCCAGAGATTGCGTTCGTCAAGTCGACGGACGATTCCCTGAAGCTTGCGGTTCTCGTAGTCCATTAGACTGGACAACGACACGATGACCTCACGGAAGAGATCCGCGCCCTTGGTGATCTTCTGAAGTTCAAGGACAATCGAATGTATCTTCTCCACCAAAACATCAACCTCCTCGTCGAAGTTTCGTGCCTCGTTCAGGGCCTGCTTCCCCTTGCTCACGCCATACCAAACCGCAGCAACCAATGCTGGCGCAAGAGCAACGCCACCCAAGACGGCCATTCCCCCCGCAACTCCGGCCCCGCCTGCCGAAAGTGCGCCACCACCCAGCCAGGCCAACGTCGCACTTTGAGCGGCAACACCCGTCAACGTTCCAAACGTCGCTGTCGTCGCAAGCGCGGCAACGCCATAGGCCGCACTCGCCAACGCTGCCCCTGCAACAACACTTCCACCCGTCAACGCCAGTTTGGTTGTCAACGCAGTCGTGGTCTCCTTGATCTCACGATATTCGACCTTGAAACGCTTGTAATCGATGCCGCTCTCACGACGCTTGATTGGCTTCAAGTCGACTTTTCCAATTCGAGAATAAAGAGCCGAGAATGCCGTCAACCCGCCTGAATAAGCCATCTGCTTGACCTCTCCAAGCGATTCCAGACTCCGTGTCGTCACTTTCTTCTGGTCTTCGAGCTCTCCCACGGCCTTCTTCTGCTTGTACTCGGCGTACTCGCGAATGCTCTTGGCCTCGTGCCGGTCAAGTGTGCCGAACGTCACCGCATTGGCAACTGGCCGCCCGACATTGTCCCAGGCGGCCTCTGCCGCATCTCTGATGCAGTCTACCACATCGCCAACAAAATCAAAGAAACCCATATTTCACCTTTCTTCTCTTCGTAATTATATCAGAACTTGTCGCTCTTGCGGGCGTTGCAGTCCGCGCAAAGCATCTGCAGGTTGTCCGGTTTCGTCTTGCCGCCCTTCGACCACGGCTTGATGTGGTCGCCGCGCATCTCCTCAAATGCGAACTTGCCCTTGCAGATCGGACAGACGCCCTTCTGGTTCTCGTAGGCGACGCGCATGTCGTCGGGATCGAACGCGCGCAGGTTGAGCTTCTCGAAGAGCGTCCTATCCGAAAGAAGGAACTCGTAGATGCCGCCGTGCCGCTGGACCTCCTTGTCCGCCATCAGCTCCGCAACCTCCTTGTCGAGCTTCGCGGGATTGTACTTGCG
>JAZQOP010000105.1:0-1698 GCA_045627965.1 Kiritimatiellia bacterium
GAGGGTGGCGTTGGGGACGCCGGCGGCCTGGAGGGCGGCGCAAATGTGTTCGGCGGCGGCGGCGGATTGAGGGGAGGCGGCGGGCTTGGGACCGAGGCGGTAGAAGGCGGCGGCGTTCGAAAGGGCGGCCGCGCCGGAAAAGGCGTCGAGGCGGGGGGATGTCCCGGCGGCCGAGGCGGCGGCGAGGAGGAGCGCAGCAAGGAAGGGGAGAAGTCGGGCAAGGCGTTTCATGGCGGAGGGAAGGCTAGCACGGGGAGAGGGGTGGAGGGAAGAGGAGAGTGGCCGCGGAGGGGCGGTTCGTAGGGGGCCGAGCGCATGCGCCGGGGGGGGCGGACGAAGGGCAAAAAAAGGGCCGCGCGGGAGCGCGCGGCCCTGAGCCGACGGGGGCGGAGGGAGGCTATTCGGCGGCCTTGATTTCGTCCCAGAGGGTGGTGTACTTGACGCCGGCCTCGCCGAGGTCGTCGATCATTTCGAGCTTGCCGATGACTTCGGTGGGGGGGAAGAAGATGGGGTCGTTGCGGAAGTCCTCGGGGAGGAGCTCGTAGCAGCCGATGTTGGGGCAGAGGTAGTAGATTTCCTGGATGAGCTCGGCGGCGTTGACGGGCTCGAGGACGGCGTTGATGAAGGCGTGGGCGAGGTCGACTTCCTTGGCGCTGACGGGGATGACCATGTCGTCGATCGAGAGGGTGGTGCCCTCGGCGGGGACGAGGAACTGGACGTCGTCGTTTTCGTCCTTGACGAGCTTGACGTCGCCGGAGTAGCCGTGCGTGACGAAGAACTCGCCGGAGGCGAGGCCGTTCTTGTACTGCTCGTTGTCGAACTTGGCGATGTTCTTCTTCCAGCGGAGGACGGTCTCCTTGGCGGCGGCGAGCTCGGCATCGTCGGTCGTGTTGATGGAGAAGCCATTGGCCTTGAGGGCGGCGCCGATGGTTTCGCGGTAGTCGTCGAGGAGGGTCATGCGGCCTTTGAACTCGGTGCGGTCGAGCATGGACCAGGAGGCGACGGGGTTGTCGACCCGGGAGGCGAGGTAGCCGAGGCCGCCGATGGTGACGGTGTAGGGGACGGAATGGTGCATGTCCTTGTCGAAGGCCAGGGCGAGGTAGGCGGGGTCGAGCTGGGAGAGGTTCGGGATCTTGGAATGGTCGATGGGCTGGATCATGTTGTTCTTGTAGAGCAGCTTGACCATGTAGGAGGAGGGGAAGAGGAGGTCGTAGCCGGTGGCGCCGGCGGTGAGCTTGGCGTACATGGCCTCGTTGGAGTCGTAGGTGTCGATGACGACCTTGCAGTTGTGCGCGTTCTCGAAGCGTTCGACGACGCCGTCGGCCATGTAGTCGGACCAGGTGTAGATGTGGAGGACGGGTTTCTTGGGGCCGCAGCCGACGAGGGCGGTGGCGAGGGGGGCGGTCAGGGCGATCGCCGCGAGGGTGCGCAGGATGCGGGTCATCTTGGTCATCGTTCGTTTCTCCGTGCCGGACCGTGGGTGAAAAGCGGCCGTGCGGGGCGAATGATGGGACCGCGCCCCCCCCCGTGCAAGAAAAAAGGGGGAGAAAATTTGCGGGTCCAGGCGCGGAGGACGGTTGCGGAGATCAGTCGCGGAGTGCGGCGGCGACGGAGCGGCGGAAGAAGGCGTTGGCGGGGGCGAGGCGGAAGAAGTTGCGCCAGCGGTCGGAGGAGGGGGCGTTCTTTTGGAGCTCGAAG
>JAZQOP010000106.1:0-2508 GCA_045627965.1 Kiritimatiellia bacterium
GCGCCCGGCGGCCACCTCGCCGTCATGACCTCCCTCCCCCCCGACGCCCCGGAGGCCTTTTCGCGCTGGCCCTACGCCGGCGACTTCACCCATGTCGCCTTCTACACCCGCGAAACGCTCCAGCGCATCGCCGACCTCCTCCATCTCGCCCTCCTGCCCAAAATCGACGCCTCCCCCGCCGTCCACCTCTTCCGCGCCCTCCCCTAAGGCACCGCCCCATCCTCGGGAAAATGGGCCCTTCGAGAAATGTGGCGACCCGTTGGAATCGGCTGGAAGGACGGCCATCTCCTTGCGATATCCCCCGAATGTGGCCCCCAAGGGCCGCCATTCGGGATGTCCTTCCATTCGCGCCCCTTGCGGATTCGCAAAATCCTCGAATCCACATGCCAACCCCGGCCCCATTCGGTAGGGCCCGCTCTTCGAGCGGGCCGCCTTCGCCCCCGATTGCGGCCCCGCAAGCCCGTCGAACGTGGGCCCCCAAAGGCCGCCATTCGGCCGAAACGTCAGGAATTTCGCCTGTTTTGCGCTTTTGGTCGACCGGGCGACGGCGGATGACGGCTCCGGAAGACGCCCGGGACGGGCTCGCACGACGACCCGGCACAGCGCGGAGGCCCTCATGCCGCTCTTCCGCCACCAGCCATCACGAAAAGACGGGAAATGGGCCGAAACACGTTTCCATTGTGTGGAAAAATGGGCAAAACACGTTTCCATTCAATGGAAACCTGTTTTCAACCCATCCGGCCCCCGGGCGCGTGCGCCCGGGGCCTTCCCCCCCCTTTTCCCGCCGCCCAGCGCGTTCCCTTCGGCTAGTACTTCCGGACGACGCTCCGCACCACGCCGCCGATGATCAGCGACTGGCGGGCCCGGATGAACGAATACTTCGGATTCGCCGGCTCCAGCCGCACGCCCGCCTGGTCCGGCACGAAGTACTTCAGCGTCCACTCGCCGTCCACGCACGCCACCACGATGTCATGCGGCTTCGGCTCGCTTTCCCGCTCCACGATCACGATGTCGCCCGCGATGATTCCCGCGTCCTTCATCGAGTCCCCACGCACCGTCAGCATGTAGAACCGGTCCGGCGCGGCATCCGGCACCAGATACTCGTCCAGCGAAATCGCCGGCGCATCCCGCATCTCCTGCTCATCCACGGGAAAGCCCGCAACGATCGACCCCAGCAACCGAAGCGGCGACGAAAGCTTCGGCAAGATCGACACGCGCCCCGAGGCGCTACGCTTCACCAGCCCCAGCTCCTCCAGCTTGTCGATCGCCTGCGCCACCGAGTTCTTCGACTTGTACTTGAACAGCGCCATCATCTCCATGAACGACGGTGCACGATGCTCGGTCAGCCAGAATTTACGCAGCGCGTCAATCTTGTCATCCATACTCATCACATGTCTCGGCATTGCTTGGCTCCTTTCGTCTTGCCGGCCTGTTTCCTGCCAACGCCGCAAATCTCTCAAAACATTCGTTCAGTGTCAAGCCCGATTTGGGACGTATGTTCTTTTTTTGAGCGCACGACGGCCTCCGGCGGGACAAGCCCCCCCTCCCGCCCCCCCTCGCCCACGGCGCCGGAGCGCCTTCCCGGCGACCGCGGAAAGCGCATTTTTGCGCCTAAACGGCACAACTTTGGATTGACGGCTGGCGGCGGCTGACGTAGGCTTTTGTCAAGCGTGGATGCGGTTGCGGCCGCATCCGGCGCCCAGCTGCTCCGGGAACGGCGGAATTCGGCAGCGAGAAAACGACGACCGAAAGGGAGTCCGCAATGAAAAAGTCCATTTTTGCGCGAGCGATGCTGATCGGGGCGGCCTTGGTGATGACGGCCGCCGCGGCGCAGTCCTCGACGATTACGCCGCCGGCATTCCGCATGCCGGCCGGCACGACGAAGTTCGAGAACATCACGTTCGTGGTGTTCGACACCGAGACGACCGGCTTCTCGCCCGCGAAGGACCGCCTGGTCGAGGTCGGGGCCGTCAAGATCCGCAACGGGGCGAAGATCGACGAACGCACCTGGCTGGTGAACCCCCAGCGCTACATCCCGTGGTATGTCCAGAACGTCCACCACATCACCCCGGAAATGCTCGCCGACAAGCCCCTCTTCAAGGACATCTACCCCGAGTTCCTGGAGTTCATCGACGGTGCCGTCCTGATCGCCCACAACGCCCCCTTCGACATCCGCTTCATCTCTGCCGAGGCCATCCGCAACGGCCTGCCGCCGCCCAAAAACGCCGTCCTCGACTCCCTGGAGCTCTTCCGCAACTGGTATCCCGAAATGAAGTCCCACACCGTCTCCGACCTCATCGGCCTCTACGACATCCCTACCGAAGGCATGCAGGCCCACCGCGCCACCGACGACTCCTTCTTCGTCTACTACGCCATCGCCCGCGAAATGGAGCGCCGGAGCGATTCGCCGCGCTTCAGCGAGCTCCTGAAGGCCGTCAAGCAGCCCCTCCACTTCGCCACCGAATAGCCCCACCCCGACGCCCCGCGCGACGCCCTCCCCCGACGCGC
>JAZQOP010000107.1:0-2072 GCA_045627965.1 Kiritimatiellia bacterium
GCCATCCGCGTCCTACAGGAAGTCATCAACTCCATCCCCAGGCGCGTCCTGGACAACCGTACCGCCGCCCAAGCCAACGCCGCCGCCGCATGACCGCATTCACCCCATCACTTTTTGTCCGGCTTTTTGTTGTAACTGACCGTCGTAGGTGAAGGCGACGTCGGGGGTTGAATCGGAGTAGTCGATGAAAGCGAGCTGGCCGAAGGCGTAGGCTGAGTCTGCGGCACACCACAAGAACCAGATGACAGCGGTATGAGAAGGACCTGTGTTGGGATTATGGGATTGCATCTTTTTTCGTTTTGTCATCATCTAAGGGCCTGTCCCCTGGTCCCGCTGTTCCCTGGTGCCCCTGGTGTCCTGATTGCTTAAGGTAGCTGGCTTGAATGATAATTTCATTTGATTGAAAAATCCTGTCCCCGGAATAAACGACACGCATTCGGCATGGCAATAACCATGGCATTCCATCGTATGTCTGACTAAACGGCCAAGAATCTGCAATGCCGATGATGAAAGCTACCATTTGCCCCGGTTTCAAAGTAATACCAGGAGGAGTATAAGACGGAAGCCGTCTGTAATTGCATAAAATTGGAAATTCTTTCCTCTGCCCATCTTTATACTCAATTTCGATTTTCCAGCGCTTATTCGCCCAGTTGTGTAGTTTTTGGGCCTGATGACTCTGATTTGCCACTACCAAAACCGCTAGACCTAGGACATACTCCGACCCAACCGGTCTCATACTTTTGTAAAACAATGGCACTCCTGTGCCATCAGGACGTTCAACAAAAATAGGTGGAGGACACGGACTCTTTCTCCAAATATTCCCAATCTCTAAAAGATTGAGCTGGATATCGCCCCCCCCATCTTCTGTTTGCACGTTAGGCGTTGCACACCCCAGGACGAACGCCAAATAATAGAACGCCAATGCATGTATGCATCTTTTCATGTTGTATAATTCACGTTTTTCCCGATTCTACTGGTCGAGAATGATTTCGACGCTATGTTGTATTGCATAATTTTCTGCCTGCCAAGCAAAGGATTTTCCCTCAATATCCTTTAGATATGGCTCACAACCTACCAGTTCAAATTTTCGGTCAAAGGGTATGTGTCTCAATAGGATATTATCCATTTTCCGTTTATTCTCCGCCGTTATTTCCTGCAGTTCCGCTTTTCCTCTCAAAGTATGCCAATAGAACCGCTGCAACACAGTCGCCTTTGATCTCTCGCAACAATTACAATTCTTATAGTCACTATAGTATTTTATGCAACACCGCTCCACAGCAAATAACAGAAAATATGTTTTCACATTGGGCGCGTCCTCGAATACTAAACTGCCGTCAGGATTCAAATACATCGAATCTATGGTCTGGCCACTAGTATCTTTCCAATCCCGATTGTAATAGAACGGAGGGTTTGCGGGAGGACTATTCCCCCCATCGTCTATAGTCCAATTATGCCCGTTATAGGCCAGTTGAATAAAGTTTAACTCGCAGCCTTCGGCGATGTCTGTCGCCAAGACATGCAACCGCATTGTCATCGGATCATCGATGATTTCTTCTTTTTTCAAAAGTCTTGCCGCTGCCATGCCTAAAAAATCAGTTCGATGAATTGCATTATTACCAACAAATGCGTAGAGATGCGCTTCTTCTCGCTCTCCAAGTGAGTCCCGTGAGAGCCATCGACCGAATTGCGAACAATAATAGCGGTGTCCATAATAGTAAAAGCTGATTTTTCCGTCACAATATTTTGAACTAAATCCAAATGAATTGGCTTCCAGTTGTTCTCTTGCTTGGACGATGGTGTTTCCGTAGCCGTCGTATTCATCGTGGGCACCGGGAACTCCGTCTTCATCCAGCAGGTCTGTGATGTTGCCATTGGCGTCGCAGAAGGAGAACAAGGGGGAGTTGGTGTCGGAATGACGCTGCATGAGGAGGCCGCCGATGCCGCCGGCGCCTTGAAGGGATTGGGAGAGGTCGAGCCCCCAGACGTATCGAGCGGCGGTGGAACCGGCGGTGCCAGTGAGGCGAAGGTCGGTCTGAGGCATATAGGTGGGCGGGGTGCGAGGTGTAACGGAA
>JAZQOP010000108.1:0-6134 GCA_045627965.1 Kiritimatiellia bacterium
CCCCCGAAATTCCCCTCCCCCCCGCCGCCCCCGCCCCCAACGACCCGCGCGACGCCTCCGGCTTCGCCCCCTCCCCCTCCCCGGAAGCCTGCGCCGACTGCCCCTTCCGCGCCGCCTGCCCCGACGCCGCCGCCCGCTAAGGGCTCCACGCCCCGGCCCTCGCCGGCCTCCTCCCCCGGTCTTCCCCCTCGCCCCCTGCCCCGGCAACCGGGCCGCGGCAAACAAAGTTAGCCCAGGCAAACATCCGCCCCGCACGCCACAAAAAAACGCCCGCCCCGCATCCGGGGCAGGCGTCCGTCCGTGACGGCCGTCCAGGCTACTTGACGTCGAAATCCTTCGGGTCCAGCAGCTTGCCGTGCGCGATGACGTGCTTCGGCGCCACATGGTAGCGGAACGCCTCGCAGACCGACTTCGCATCCAGCACCACGAGGCTCGCCGTGTTCCCCTCCTTCAGCTCGAAGTCCGGCACGTTGATGCACTTCGCGGGGTTCACCGTGATCATGTCGTAGAGCGTCTCCATGTCCGGATACGTCGTCATCCACAGCAGGTGCGACGCCAGGAACGCCACTTCCTGCATGTTGTTCTGGCCATAGGGATAGTAGGCGTCCGAAATGTCGTCCTGGCCCAGGCACACCAGGTTGCCTTCCGCCAGCAGCTCCTTCACCCGCGCGTGCAGCGGCCCCGTGTGCGGATCCGAGACCACGCCCATCGCCGCCTGCTTCAGCAGCGCCGACACCTTCTTGAAATACGGCGTCGGATACAGGCACATCGCCCGCGCATGATGCGCCAGCGAACGCCCCAGCCGCCCTTCCTCGATCGTCCGCACCGCCAGCATCTCCAGCGTCTTCAGCGTCGCGTCCCCCGCGTCGTCGACCAGCATCGAGATGTCCTTGTCGTAGGCGATCGCCAGCTTCATCATCTCGTTGATGTGCGTCATCTCGTCGCGCTCCGTGAACTCGATCCACGGAATCCCGCCCACCACGTCCGCCCCCAGGTCCATCGCCGCCTTCATCAGGTCCACCGTCCCGGGCTCGCGCACCACGCCGTCCTGCGGAAACGCGCACACCTGCACGTCCACGATGCCCTTGAACTCGTCCCGCGCCTTCAGCAGCGCCTTCAGCCCGATCAGCTTCGCCTTCGAGTCGACGTCCGCCATCGCGCGGATGTGCAGGTTCCCGTTCTTCGCCGCCAGCTTCAGCGCACGGCGCACATTCGGCAAGATCCACTTCTCGTTGTAGTCCGCCTTCACGCGCGCCGCCAGCTCGATCGCCGTCATCGCACCGCCCATGTCCGCCCCGTGATAGGCGTTCAGCGCCAGCGCATCCATCCGCTCCAGCGTATAGACCTTGCACAGGTGCAGGTGCGTGTTCACGAACGGCTCCGTCACCAGGTTCCCGCCCGCATCGATCGTCTTCGCCGCCTTCCCGGCGATCGCCTTCGACGAAATCTTGGCGATCTTGCCCTTCTCGATGGCGATGTTGAACTTGCCCTTGCGCCGCCGCAGCTGCGCGTTCTGGATGAGAATGTCGTACATCTTCGGTATCTCCTCTGGTTGTTCTCTTTATCGGACGTGCCGTTCCCGAATTATGCGAATCCGCCCCCCGGAACGCAAGCCCGAATCCCGCCCCCCCGCCTTTGAAACGTCCAGGAAGCCCGGCGCAAGGGGAACGGATTCGCCAGGGCCCGGCCTCCGGGCGGACCGCCGCGGAAGAAATAGCCGAACCCAAGCCCAATGCCGACGCCGATGGCCGACGGGCGTTTCCTGCCAAGCTGGACGGCCTGGCAGGACGAGGCGCCGCGCGATCTTTCGGCAAAACGTTCGGGTCCTTGCACGTTTTCCCTGGTCCCCGCCTCGCCGGCGGCCGCTTGACAATCCGCGGCGCCTATGCTAGGGAATCCGCCCATGGAGCGCAAGTTTCACCTCTTTTGGGCCGTCCTGGCCGACAGCGGCTTCCCGCCTGGACGCGGCATCGTGCGCTTCTACGCCGCCTTCGAGGCCGGCGACTCCGACGGCGACGGCCTGAACGACGCCTTCGAGACGCTCGCCCTGGGCACCAGCACCAACAGCCCCGATTCCGACGGCGACGGCGTCGACGACGCCACGGAATACGCCGCCGGCGGCCCCAACGAAGTGCGCCTGGGGCGTGCCGACCATCCCTTCCGCGTCGAACGGGAATGGTGGATCCCCATTGAAATCTTAATGCAACCTATCTACAACTCATGGAGCCTCCCATTGCCGAACCCAAGCGGAATCATCTTGGGAAGCAATGCTACGTTTTCTGTGTGGCTGTCGCCGCCATTTGTGGTGCCGTCCGACAAGGTTGCCTGGACCTCCCTTCATCACAGAGTGGAATTTATCGAAAGTAGGTATGGGGAAAATGTCCGCGTGCGCGCAACCAGTATCGGGCAAGACGAGTTGCAGGTGTGCGTCGAAGACTCCATCGGAGATTTCCAGTTGCCCCCGTTTAATCTTACGGTCATGCCGTTGACCGTTGTGACCGCCAAGGTCGGGGTCGTGGTTGCATCTAATGGCCAGGCGGTTGTAACTGCACCTTCGATCACGCAAATATTCAACGTGGCCAATGGCATTTTGGCCCAGACAGGGATGCAGCTGGAAATGGCCCAGCCCATCGTTTCCATATCCGATACGAATGGATATTGGGACATTGACTGCCAATCGAACACATTCGCCCAATTGTTGTCGGAGATTGAAGCATTTGGAGGGATGAAGGTGTATTTCGTACAGAGCATTACAACCAAGGCAGGATTGCAGGGGGCCGGAGTAAACACTCCTTATGGAATGGTCATTGCACAAGATGATGTCTCCAGAATGGGGCATACGTTGGCACACGAGACATGCCATTCTTGCGGCCTGTGTGACATCTATCCAGATCATTTTGAAACACCCCTTGCCGCTAGGGGCCCGATTTCCCAGGAGCGCATGCCGAACGATTGGGGAAATTATCGTTTGATCGGAGAGCCGGAGATTCAGATTGAGAAACACATGAGATGGCTTTTGATGTTTTGGAATGGCATGGATAACGATATTCCATCCGGTCAAGTCTATGGAGTCTGGTATGACAGGGATGCGACCGGGCAGAAGCGATGGCATTTGTCGAATGCCCCGGTCGGCCTTTCCGGCATGACACGCACCCCGTCCCACCAAGACCTAGGCGATCATTGAACATGAAGGCACATCAAAAGAGAGGAGGAAAGTTGTGAAACATATTCTTGGACTGTTGATGGCCGTGTTGATCGGGACTCTGACGACGCACGCCCGAACCGTCCGGGAAGCGTTGGATGCGCTCCTGGAGACGCAGTATTGTCCGACGGCGACGGCGGACGGGATGGACTTGGGAACGGCCATCCGCGGCGAAACGATCATTTCCGGGGGTGGCCGGTTCGATGTGCCGGCATCGGAATGGGGGCCCGTCCTGCTCGAAATGGCGAGGGAGGAATTGGAGGCTTGCACGCGGGACACGGCTGAGGATGTTGCGGAAATTCGGCGTTGGGCGGCGGCCGGGAGGATACTAAACGCTGTGGATGACGAAGAGAACCGTCTTTTGTGGGATGCCCACATGAGAGTCAAGGACCGATGCCGCAAGTTGGTGAATATTGCTTGCTGCCTTCGGTTTGTGGAGGGCTTGACGGATGATACGTTGGATCTCCTGGAGCGAATTGGCCTTGAAAGTCCTCCGGAGTCCAGGGTCGCCTTTTGGGTCTCCATATCGATGATGAGGAAGGCTTGCCGGGACGGGCAAGTCGTCCGTTGCTTTGAATTGGCACGGGAATACAGAAGATTATATGGGGCGAACAGCGAGGAGGAATGGAAAATGTTCAAGGAATTTGTAGACTTCGGCCTTCCGGAGATCAAGGCGGATTCAGATTATCGGCTGGGCTACCGATACATGCTGGATTATGCCGAATCGCTGTCCAATGCCGACACGGCGCGTGATTTTGACGAAGCGGCCGCGGAGGTCCTCCCGGGGTGGGTCGGCAGCTTGCAGCGCAAGCGGCTGGCGGAACGTTTCCGGGATGTCCCGGCGCGCGGAAGCGTGTACAAGATATACAACCTCGAAACGGGCGAGAAGGTCCTTGCGGAACCCACCCAGCGGGACATCGACCGGATGATCTGGTCGCGCGCCGCCCAGGAGCTCGCGACCGATGATGCGGAGCTGACGGACCTGCGCAAGGTCTACGGCAACTGGACGAAGGAGGACGCGCGCAACTAGGCGCCGAAGCCCCCCCCTCGCGCCCCTGGCGTGGTGTCCCTGGCCATCCTGCCACGTTCCCCCGCGAAACGCACGCCACTCCCTTATGGACACCACGTCCCCGCTGTGGCACAATCGCACCCGTGCGGGGCATCCCGCCCCGCGCCCCCTGGAGGCAGGCCCATGAGCGACATCCTCGACACCCGCATCACCACCCTCGGAGAATGCTCCATCCATTCCCCTCTCGGCTTCAACACCCTCGACGGCGACGACATCGGCAACTTCGTCGGCGACGACGTCCGCGTCCGCCACCAGGTCGTCCTCGGCGCCGACGAGCCGGACGACGGCTGCTACTTCGAGAAGGCGGGCCCCCGCTCCCGCATCTTCTTCGACCCGCGCCGCACGCGCGCCGCGATCGTCACCTGCGGCGGCCTCTGCCCCGGCCTCAACAACGTCATCCGCTCCGTCTTCCTCGAACTCCACCACCGCTACGGCGTCCGCGAGGTCCTCGGCATCCGCTACGGCTTCTCGGGCCTCGCGTTCAAGGGCGTCCCCCCCGTCGTCCTCACGCCGGAGCTCGTCGAGGACATCCACCGCGAAGGCGGCTCCTTCCTCGCCTCCTCGCGCGGCCAGCAGGACGTCTCCGAAATCGTCGACTGGCTGGAATCGCGCAACGTCCAGATCCTCATCTGCGTCGGCGGCGACGGCACGCAGCACGGCACCCACGAAATCGCCCAGGAAGCCCTCCGCCGCGGCCTCCGCCTGGCCGTCGTGGGCGTCCCGAAGACGATCGACAACGACATCCAGTACGTCCGCCAGACGTTCGGCTACTACACGGCCATCGAGAGCGCCCGCAACATCCTCGACGGCGCGCACTGCGAGGCCCGCGGCGCCCCCAACGGCATCGGGCTGGTCAAGCTGATGGGGCGCGACTCTGGCTTCATCGCCGCCGGCGCGGCCGTCGCCTCGCAGGAGGTCAACTTCGTCCTCATCCCCGAAATCCCCCTCCGCCTCGACGGCCCGCACGGCTTCCTCGCCGCCCTCCACACCCGGATGGCCGAGCGCCACCACGCCCTCATCGTCGTCGCGGAAGGCGCCGGCCAGGACCTCCTCCCCTCCGTCGACGCCGTCGACAAGTCCGGCAACCGCAAGAAGGCGGACATCGGCCTCTACCTGCGCGACCGCATCAAGGCCTACTTCGCCGAGCACGGCACCGACATCAACCTCAAGTACATCGACCCTTCCTACATCATCCGCTCCGTCCCCGCCAACTCCCAGGATGCACGCCTCTGCGACGGCTTCGCGCGCAACGCCGTCCACGCCGCCATGGCCGGCAAGACCGACCTCATCATCGGCGACTGGTATTCCGTCTTCGTCCACGTCCCCATCGCCGCCGCCATCTCCTCCCGCAAGAAGGTCGACCCGGAAGGGGACCTCTGGTCCTCCGTCATGTCCGCCACCGGCCAGCCCCACCTCTGGGAGTAGCCCCTCGCCATGTCCTTGCGCCGCCTAGGCCGCCTCCGCGCCCTCGCCGCCCTCGCCGCCCTTTCCGGCGCGGCCGCCGTCCACGCCGCCGGGCCCGCCCCGGCCCCCCTCGACTGCGCCCTCGCCATCGGCCCCGGCTACTCCTGGTTGCGCGCCTTCGGCCTCGACGGCGACCGCCTCCCGCCCGGCGCCGATCCCGCCACCGCCGTCCCCTGGGGCGCCTCCCGCCCCTGGCCCTCCGACGGCATCGGCCCCGACGGCCGCCTTTCCGGCCTCTCCGGCGCCCCCGCCTCCGCCACCTGGCGCGCCACCCCCCTCTCCGCCACCCTCTCCTACGAGCTCGCCACCGGCCCCGACGGCACCGTCCGCCTCGTCGCCGACGCCCGCATCCAAAACCGCACCCGGACCCCCTTGCGCCCCCGCGAAGCCGTCCTCGTA
>JAZQOP010000109.1:0-2321 GCA_045627965.1 Kiritimatiellia bacterium
AGAAGGCGGCCGCGAAGAAGGCCCCGGCCAAGAAGGCCCCCGCCAAGAAGACCATCCAAAATTCCATCGTCCAGGTCCTGAAGACCGCCCTCGGCCGCAAGACCCCCGCCAAGCGCAAGTCCGCCACGAACGCGCTGCCCGACTTCACCAAGATCGTCAAGTCCCTCGGCTACGCCTTCCCCAAGAAGCCCGCCTCCAAGTCCGACCCCGCCGACCTCTTCGACTGGATCGACTTCAAGAACTTCTTCGACTAGCCCCCTTCCCGCCCCGCCCATGCGACGGCGCCCCGCCATCGTCCTCGCCTGCGCCCTCCTGCTCCTTGCCGCGCCGGCCGCCGCCCCGGGCGCCGTCGACATCCGCGCCGTCGGCCGCGACGTCTGGCTCTGCTCCGACCACCCCGACGCCCGCCTCGGCGACATCCTCGAGGCCTTCCTGCGCCTCGGCGTCGCCGTCGAGGTCGACCCCGAGCTGACCGGCCTCCGCTCCCCCGTCCCGCGCCAGCTCGCCGGCCCCGCCGACACCCTCCTCGACCGCCTCCTGGGCGACCTCAACTATCTCCTCACCTGGAAGTCCATCCCCTCCCCCGCCGGCCCCGTCGTCTCCCTCAAGTCCATCCGCGTCTTCCGCGAGGACGCCCCCGGCGCCGCCCGGCCCCTCCGTCCCTCCGGCGGCCCCGTCCGCCTCCTCGGCCCCCCCGGCCGCGAATACGTCGCCGAAGACCTCCTCCTCGGCCTCCGCCCCGGCGCCACGCCCGGCCAGCTCCGCAACCTCCTCGTCGACATCGGCGGCACCCTCATCTCCTACGACCCCGCCACCGGCGCCCTCCTCCTCCGCCTCCCGCCCGGCGCCGACGCCGCCCAGGTCGCCGCCGGCGTCCTGGCCAACCCCATCGTCGCCGCCGCCGGCCCCAACTGGGTCTACCGCCAAAACCGCGACGCCTCCGCCCCCGCCGCCGCACGCCCTGCCGCACCCTCCGCCTCCGCCGCCTCCTCCCTCCCCGCCCTCGAACGCCCCCGCGCCGTCGCCGTCCTCGACGAACCCATGGACTCCTCCGCCGCCGCCCGCCTCGCCTCCCGCACCCTGGCCAACCTCGACGCCGTCCCCGCCGGCTTCCCCAGGAAGTCCGGCGCCTCCGAATCCCACGGCTCCCTGATGGGCCTCATCGCCAGCGGCGACCCTTCCGTCTACGTCGGCGACCCCCTCGCCGAGCTCCCCCTCGTCTCCGTCGGCATCTTCGACGCCGAGGGCCGCACCACCACCTACGCCGTCATGCAAGGCCTTGCCGCCGCCGCCCGGAACGGCGCCGCCGTCGCCAACCTCTCCTGGGGCACCCCCGTCCCCTCCGACTTCCTCGACGCCGCCATCGACGCCGCCTGGAATGCCGGCCTCGTCCTCGTCGCCGCCGCCGGCAACGACGGCCAGGACCTCGACGCCTACTACCCCGCCGCCCATCCCCGCGTCCTCGCCGTCTCCGCCCTCGCCCCCGACGGCTCCCGCGCCCCCTACTCCAACAACGGCCCCTTCGTCGACACCTCCGCCCCGGGCGACGCCCTCATCGGCGACCGCCTCGTCCAAGGCACCTCCGTCTCCGCCGCCCTCGTCTCCCACCAGGTCGCCCTCTACCGCTCCCTGCACCCCGACGCCTCCCCCTCCGACGTCCTCTCCGCCCTCTTCCAAAAAAACTAGCCTCCAAAAAACACGTTCCCTTTCGGGAGTTTTGCTTCGGGCGGCGCCTGCCGCCCGCCAGGGGTTCGGGGGCAACGCCATCGCCCGTCCCGCCCCAGGGGCCACCGCCCCGGGCTTCCCGCCTCCCCTCCCGCCCCAATCCCGCCTTTTTTTGCCCCACCAACATCCCGTGATTTTTCGGCAAACATTGGCCTTTTTGCCCATTTTTGCCTCGGCGCCCTCGCGCCCCGCGTTCCCTCCCCGCAAGAGTTTTGCTTCGGGCGGCGCCTGCCGCCCGCCTCCGCCTCCCCTTTTTTTCCTCCCTTGCCCTCCGCCCTCCGCCCGCCTATAATCCGCCCCATGCGCAAGAACATCGGTTGGCAGGAAATCCAGGACGGGCTCAAATATCGCATCCGCGTCATCTTCGGCGGCGACGGCGCCATTCTCTGGCGCCGCCTCCATCACCGCAACGAGGACTGGGAGCCCTTCGACCCCACCCCCGGCCACTGGGCCCTCCTCCTCGAAAAGACCTACAACCGCTACGTCCGCCGCCAGGCCCCCCTCAAGGAAGTCGAACGCGTCATCGCCTGCGCCCGCGCCGACGGGGGCCCCCCCCCGCGCCCCCCGCCCCCGCCCGCCCCCCCCCCCGCCCCCCC
>JAZQOP010000110.1:0-9819 GCA_045627965.1 Kiritimatiellia bacterium
TCGCCCGCCTTTCCTTGCCCCCTCGGCCACTATGAATCGCAAAGAGCCGTTTTTCCACTGCAACGGATACAACTCGGGAACGTTCCCTCCCATAATCAGGGAAAATTATCCAAGGTTCCAAAATTCATCGTTATATCAATATCTTTCCAATTTCAATATATATCGCCCACCACTCATGCCGCTGCCTTTGTCCAAATTCAAATCATTGGGTTCCAGATTCAGCCAAAGCCACATGCTTACTTCTTTGTGATACGTGTCATATCCTTCACATGGATCCACTTTTTCACGCCATTTTCCGACTCCAGGCCTGATGTTAATATGTCGACTTTCGAAGGCGCCGATCACGCCATAGTTGGCGGAAAGGACATCCCCCTCCTCATCCAAATGAACACGTGTCCGAAAAATCAAATGGTCGACATCCTCCAGCTTGGATTCCGACAACGTTCTTCCATCACGAAGGTGCTTTTGGTACACAATCTTTTCCATGTAGCCGTCGGGCGGCGCTTCTTGTAGATATGAATACATGCTCCAAAGATCGCGTGGGCGGGAAATGCAACCTCCAGCCTCCCCGAATGACAACGTGACGGCCTGGGTCTCTTCGCAATGTCCGCTTACATTCGTGGCTTGGCAAATGAATTGCACACGGATGTCCGCCTGCTTGCCTTGCCCGTACGGAGCAGTCCAATCGAACACCTCGCAATCAAAATCCGCTTGGTCCGTTCCGTCCGGGAATTTTAGTTTCACGAAAACCTCCGTCATTTTTTCGGCTTTTTTCATTTTCTTCAAGACGACGGTGACTTTGCGCTCGGAAGGCACCCACCACCCGCTGGCGATTTCGGAAACGCCGTCTCCATAATGTTCCATCCCGTAATTTCTGCTTTGCACCTCCTTTGCCGCAGGCTTATGCCCCCGAGGCAGATAAAACCAGCATCGCCCGAAAGAATCATGATATTCCTCGCCCTTCCAAACTCGATATAAGATTTCGCCTGTGGATTTTCCCGTCAGTTTCACGTTGCCGTCGGCATCGGTTAACCCACGTTTCGATTTTTCGTCATGCAACGTGTCGTCACGTACAAATAAGGCACTGACTTCCGCCCCCTGGACAGGGACTCCATTTTCGTCCATTACCGAAAAATACACAGTTCCACGCGCCAGCGTCGCCCCCTCGACGAATGTTTGAGCCGCACATGCCATCATCCCCAGCGCTCCAAGAATCAAGGCCCCAAACAGCAAAACCGCAATATATTTATCTTTCATCGCAAACCTCCTGTGCCGACAAGCCTATTATATAGATTATAAATATGCAAATAGGCAATATTTTTGATGTCGCTGTGCAGCCAATTATCTTTATAGTCATCATCATTTCGTGGCCAATCAATTTTCCATCGAGCCGTGTTCATATCGATGTTTTCCAGAGCCCCTTGAATCGGCACGCATCCGACGGCGGGAGACAGCGCAGGGATTCCGAACGAAAGGATTTGGGTTTGGCGAATGGCGGAAATCGTGTTAGTGAACATGAAAGACGGTGACGGCCAAAACAGCGGCGTTGCGCAAAAGAATGATGGATTCGTCGCGGCGATGGCATTCGCTTCTGCCGCCGAGTACGTCACCACGAACTCCTCAAGCCATGGATCGTAATGTTTTCTCATCCCCCATCCCGCCCACGACGTGCCGCCAAGCGACCCCGTTCCCTTCAGCATTTCCTGCTTTTGCCAGGCGTACCGCTCCAACGCAGCCCCGGCGGCGTTTTCGTCGCCCGCGCACATTCCCCGCGCCGTCCCCGCCGCGAGGCAGAAAACCGCCGTCGCGCCCAGGATGAAGCGGATAGTCGTGGTTTTCATGGCTTTTCGTCCGGTTCGTGCGAGCCCCCGGATGCCCCGGCTTCCTCCGCGGCAAGGAAACATGGGCTCCGTGGACTCCGCGACGAACCAATAAAGAATACATGAACGGATATCAAGCAAAACTCTTTTTTTGCGAAGCCCCTCGGCGTCGAATTCGTAGGCGAGGACGCTTCCGTTGGTGTCGGTCAGGGGGGTCATGCGGCCGACGCCGTAGGTGAATGGCAGAGGGGAAGGTGTCGGGCTCCAAGGCCAGCGGCGGATGGAGGGATGGCCATAAGATTTCGCCGGACATCCGTCCCGTTGCGGCGGCAAACGAGCTCCGTACGAGGCAGAATCGCAAATGTCCGACATTGGGCAAACGGGATTGCCCCCGTCCGCCGCGCAGCGCCCTGCGGCGCCTAGCCCTGCCGATGCAGATGCACCAACGTCTCCAGGTGGAACGTATGCGGGAACAGGTCGAACGGGCGCACCGCCTCGATCACGTATTCCGGCGCCCGCTCCGCGAACCACTTCAGGTCGCGCGCCAGGGTCGCCGGGTTGCACGAGACATACAGGATGTCCGACGGCGTCATCCGCAAGATCCAGTCGACCGACGCGTTCGACAGCCCCGGCCGCGGCGGATCGACCACCACCAGGTCCGCGTGCGTCGGCAGCCCGTCCGGCAGCGCCTTGTTCACGTCGGCCACCTGGAAGCTCACGTTCCCGATCCCGTTCGCCTCGGCATTCTCCTTCGCCGCCGCCACCGACGGCGCCCAGTTCTCCACGCCGTAGACCCGGTCCGCCACCCCCGCCAGGTGCAGCGCAATCGGCCCCGTTCCCGTGAACAGGTCCAGCGCCACCGCCGGACGCCCATGCCGACCCGCCTCCTCCGTCACTGCCCGGAACAGCGCCTCCGCCTGGAAGGTATTGCTCTGGAAGAACGTGTCGGGCCCGATCTTGAACCGCAGCCCGTTCAGCTCCTCGACCAGGTAGCCCGGCCCCCGCACCAGGCGCCGGTCGGACGCCGTCGGCGCGCCGTTCGGATTGTGGTCGATCGACACATACACCGTGTCCGCCAGCCCCTCCATCTCCGCGGAGAACGCCTCCGCCAGCCCCGGGAACTCCGCCGTCGCCAGCAGTTCCACCAGGCGCTGCCCCGTATGCCGCGCCTCGCGCACCGTCAGCGTCCGCAGCCCCGGCGCCTTGTTGATCTCGTGGAACGCCCGGATCCCCAGCCGGTTCGCCAGCGCCACCGTCCGACGCACGATTTCGCGCGACGCCTCGGACTGCAGCAGACAATCGTCCGCCGGCAAGATGTGGATGTAGGACCCCCGGCGATGCAGCCCCAGGCGCAGCTCGCCCTCCAGCGTCTCGCCGAACGAATACACCATCTTGTTGCGGTAATCGTCCGTCAGCGGCGACTCCACCACCGCCGCCACCTGCTCCTGCGCGCCGGGCACCCCGTGCAGCGCCTCGACCAGGATGCCGTGCTTCAGCCGTGCCTGCGCAGCCGGCGCGCAATGCCGCAGCGCGCATCCCCCGCAGCGCCCCATCCACGGGCACGTCGCCGCCACGCGGTCCGGCGACGCCTTCAGCACCTCCACCGCGCGCGCACACGCAAAATCCTTCTTCCGCTTGTAGACGACCGCCCGCACCACCTCGCCCGGCAGCGCATCGTCGACGAAATACACGAACCGGTCCGCCCGGGCGATCGCCTGCCCTCCGAACGCCATCTTCTCGATCGTCAGCTCGACTTCCTTCTGCGCCACCGGCCTATCCATCGTCCTTCCTCCTTACCGCCCCAGCGCACGGCGCGACTCGCGCTCGTCCTGGCGCCGCCGCAGATCCTCCCGCTTGTCCACCAGGTTCTTCCCCTTGCCCAGGCCCAGCTGCAGCTTGATGCGCCCGCGTGTCACGTAGAGCTTCAGCGGCACCAGCGCCACCCCTTTCAGCTGCACCTGCGACCGCAGCTTCGCCAGCTCCCGACGGTGCAGCAGCAGCTTCTTCGGGCGGTCCGGCTCCACCGGCGCAAAGCCCGCCCCGGCCGCCGCATATGGCAGGATGTGCATCGACATCACGAACAGCTCCCCCTTCTCGAACGTCGCATACGCCTCCTGCAGCGACGCATGCCCCTCCCGGCAGCTCTTCACCTCCCCGCCCGTCAGCGCCAGGCCCACCTCCAGGCTGTCGAGAATCTCGTAGGCATGGCGCGCCTTCCGGTTCGTCGCCAGCGCGACATCCCCTTCCTTCTGCTTGTCGGCGTCCCGGGCCATCGGCGCGCTCCTTTGGCGATTCTCCTGGTTGCACGAAACGGCGCGGCGGCCACCTCCGGGTGGTTCGCCGCGCCTCACGTCCCGCCACCGCGGCGGGACCGGACCGGCTAGAGCGCGAACAGGTCGCCCGCGTCGTCCGCGGAAGACGAGGCCGTCGCGCCCGTCGTCGCCAGCAGCTTGCCTTCGGCGATCTCCTTCAAGGCGATGTCCAGCAGCTCCTGGTCCTTGAAATCGGGCTTGACCATCGGCCGCTCCCCGGCGATCAGCTGCCGGACGCGCTTCGAGACCGTGTTGACCAGAAGCGGGACATTCGGCATCTTTTCCTTCGCTTTTTCCAAATACGTCGCGTTCATTTGCGTCTCCTCCGTGCTTGCGCACGCGGAAAATACCCTCCTCCCCCTCCCAAGTCAACCCGAAATCCGTCCCCCACCCCGTTTCCGTGGGTTGTACAAAGAGACCGGACAGGGACACGCTGCCCACGGGCGGGGGGCGGCGAGAGGGCTTTGGGCCCTCATTCCCGCCTTGCCCCGGGGGGCGGCTTGGGGTATCGTCCGCGCGTCATCCAACCCAAGGAGCCTTATCGATGTCCACGCTGACCCAATCCGCCGAATGGAAGGCCCTCGCCGCCCACCATGCCGCCCTTGTCCCGTTTTCGCTGCGGAAGGCCTTTGCCGAGGACCCGTCCCGCGCCGAGGCCTTCACCGCGGAGGCCTGCGGCTGGACGCTCGACTACTCGAAGCACCTCGTCACGCGCGAGACGATGCGCCTGCTGCTCGACCTGGCCCGCGCCCGCGGCCTCGAAGCCGCCCGCGACGCGATGTTCTCCGGCCAGAAGATCAACGTCACGGAGAACCGCGCCGTCCTGCACACCGCCCTGCGGAACCGCTCCGGCGCCCCCGTCTACGTCGACGGGCAGGACGTCATGCCCGGCGTCCGCGCCGTCCTTGCCAAGATGGGCGCGTTCGCCGACGCCGTCCGTTCGGGCGAATGGCGCGGCCGCTCGGGCAAGGCGATCACGGACGTGGTGAACATCGGCATCGGCGGCTCGGACCTCGGCCCCGCCATGGCCGTCGCCGCCCTCCGCCGCTACGCCGACACGGGGATCGCCCTCCATTTCGTCTCGAACATCGACGGCACCCACCTGGCCGAGACCCTTCGCGGCCTCGATCCCGAAACCACCCTCTTCCTCGTCGCCTCGAAGACCTTCACCACGCTCGAGACGATGACCAACGCCTGCTCGGCGAAGGACTGGACGCTGCGCCACTACGCCGGCGACGCCTCGGCCATCGCCCGCCATTTCGCCGCCATCTCGACGGCGGCCGGCAAGGTCGCGGAGTTCGGCATCGACCCCGCCAACATGTTCGAGTTCTGGGACTGGGTCGGCGGCCGCTACTCCCTCACCTCCGCCATCGGCCTCTCGCTGATGATCGCCATCGGCCCCGGGCGCTTCGGCGAGATGCTCGACGGCTTCCACGCGATGGACCGCCACTTCGCCACCGCCCCGCTCGAAAGGAACCTCCCCGTCCTGCTCGGCGTCCTCGGCCTCTGGTATCGCAACTTCTTCGGCGCCCAGTCCACCGCCCTCCTGCCCTACGACCAGTATCTCGCCCGCTTCGCCGCCTACTTCCAGCAGGGCGACATGGAATCCAACGGCAAGCGCATCGCCGCCGACGGCTCCGTCGTCGACTACGAGACCGGCCCCGTCGTCTGGGGCGAGCCCGGCACCAACGGCCAGCACGCCTTCTACCAGCTCATCCACCAGGGCACCACCCTCGTCCCCTGCGACTTCATCGGGTTCGCGAACTCCCTCAACCCCATCGGCGACCACCACGCCAAGCTGATGGCCAACTTCTTCGCCCAGACCGCCGCCCTCGCCTTCGGCAAGACCGCCGACGAATGCCGCGCCGAGGGCGTCCCCGACCCCCTCGTCCCCCACAAGACCTTCCCGGGCGGCAAGCCGACCAGCACGCTGATGGCCGCCTCGCTCACGCCCTACTCCTTCGGCGCCCTTGTCGCGCTCTACGAGCACAAGATCTTCACGCAGGGCGTCCTCTGGGGCATCTACTCCTTCGACCAGTGGGGCGTGCAGCTCGGCAAGGTCCTCGCCTCGGCCATCCTGCCCGACCTGCTCGACCCCTCGAAGGCCCCCGACCACGACCCCTCCACCAACGCCCTCGTCGCCCTCTACCGCAAGCTCCGCGCCTAGCGGCAGGTCCTCCCCCCCGCCGCCCCGAGCGGAATCGCCACAGGCCGGCCGCCCTCGGGGCAGGCCAGCGGGATGCCGCGCGCCCGGAGCCGGTCGAGCACTTCCGGCGCCGGCGTCCGCGCGTTGATCGACCCCGACCGCGCCCCGACGGCCTCCCCCACGCCCGTCGCGTCGAGCCACGCGCCCGTCGACGCGTCCGCCGCCCCGTTCCGCCCCAGCACCAGGACGTCCGCCGACGGCCACGGGAACAGCGCCGGATTGTTCTCCGACAGGACGAGATACTGACCCTCCATGTCGCCGCCGAAGTCCGTCGCCACGAGCACCGACCGCCCCCCCCACGAGATGCGAAGCAGCAGCGCCGCATCGTCGCTCGACCGCAGGCGGATGTCCGGCGGCGGCCACAGCACCTCGGCCGTCGCCCCGCCGGCCATCGGGATGGAATCCCCCGCCTGGTAGCGGACGGACGGGGGGACGTCCGTGCGCGCCTCCAGCGCAGCGAGCCACTCCTTCGTCGCCGCGCAATTCCAGACGCGCCGGGGCACCCAGACCTCGCCGACGGGCAGCGCGTCGAGCACCGCCTGCGCCCCGCCCGTATGCTCGGCGTCGGCATGCGACAGCACCAGGCGATCGATCCGGTTCACCCCCAGCCCCCGAAGCTGCCGCAGCACCGACACGGCCTTGAACGCCGGTCCCGCGTCCACCATCGTCACGTGCCGCCCCTGCTTGACGACGACCGCCTGGCCCGGCGCCGCGTCCAGCACATAGACCGCGTCGCCCGTCCACTCGCCGATAAAGAACGCCGCCGCCAGCGCCGCCAACGCCGCGAACATCGCCGTGCAGGCCCCGCGCGGCCATCGGCGCATCAGCCGACGCCCCGCCACGATGGCCGCCACCCAGAGCGCCACCCCCCACAACGGCGGCGACGACGCGAAGAAATGCCCCCCCGGCACCTCCGCCGCCCACCCGATCGCCGCCGCCAGCCCGTCCGCCAGCGCCGCCGCCGACTGCGCGAACGGGATGGCGCACACGGGATGCAGCACCGACGCGAGCAGTGCCAGCACCCCTGCCATCAGGATCAGGAACGCCGCCGGCACCACCAGCACGTTCATCAGCAGGCCGATCGGCGACACCAGGTTGAAGAAATAGGCCGTCATCGGCGCCGTCGCCACCCACACCGACAACCCCATCAAAAAGGCCCCGATGAAAATTTCGTGCCACGGCTCCGCGTCGTCCAGCTCGCTCTTGCGCTCGGGCGGAAGCCACGGGTCGCGGCGCATCAGCCGCATCTTCCAGCGCCAGAACACCGGGTGCAGCTCCATGATGCCCCATACCGCCGCGAACGACAGCACGAACCCGATGTCCGCCAGGTCGCCCGGCGACACCAGCAGGATCAGGAAGGCGGCGGCGGCCAGGGCCGTCGGCGTATCCGGCCGGCGACGCATGGCGGGGGCCGCGTGCAGGCAGGCCAGCATGATGGCGGCGCGCACCGCCGACGCCGCCGCGCCCGTCATCGCCACGTAGACGCCCAGCACCGGCGCCAGCCACCAGATCCGGCGGTGCAGCGGCACGCAGAACGCCCGCAGCACCATCAGGACGAACGTGCAGATGATGCCGACGTGCGCGCCCGAGATCGCAAAGATGTGGATGCTGCCCGTCGCCGAAAAGTCGTCGCGGAGGGGGCCGGGGATGTCCTGCCGGTAGCCCAGCAGCAACGCCTGCACCATCGCGGCGCCGGGCTGCCGGTCCTCGACGCCGAACGCCAGCACCCGACGGCAGGCGCGGCGCCGCTCCGCGCACCAGCGCGAAAAGGCGTTCCCGCCGCCCGTCGAGACGCGCCACGCGCGCGCCGCCCCCACCGTCGCCTCGTTGCGCGGCAGGCGGAAGAGGCCTGCCTGGACGACGTGCCCCGCCTCGACGATGCCCTGCATCTCCCACACCTCGCCGTAGCGCGGCGCCGCCAGCCCGGCCTCCGTCGGCCCTTGCAGCACCACCCGGACCTCGTCGCCGCACGTCCGCCACGTCCCCGTCCGGTTCAGCGCCTCGATCCGCCCCCGGAAGACATACGCCTCCTTGCGCGACGCCCCCGCCGGGCGCAGCACCGCGTCCTCCGTCGCCAGCACCTGGAACCGCACGAACTCGCTCCCCTTCGCCAGCTGGCGCCCCAGCGACTGCGGCCCGTCGCCGAACACCGTCATCCGCGCGTCCGCCGCGCCCAGCAGCACCATCGCGGCGGCCAGCAGCAGCGTCGTCCAGCGCCGCCCGTAGGTCCCCAGCGATACGAGCGTCGCCGCCCCCGCCACCCCTAGCGCGCCCCAGACGGGCACCGCCTCCGACAGCCCCCAGGCCACCCCCAGGATGAACGCCAGCGCCAGCCCGGCGAACGTCCGGCGCCGTCCCCCCTCGCCGCGGCTCCCGTCCCCGGCGGCCGCCAGTTCCTCGTCGAGACGCCAGTATTCCATCGCCCGCCCGCCGTCCCGGCCGCAACCGCCGCGCCTACACCTTGTAGAACGCGCGATACCACTCGACGAACCGCGCGATGCCCGTCGCCAGCGGCGTCGCCGGCGCGAACCCCACCGCCTGCCGCAGCCCCTCCACGTCGGCGCACGTCGCAAGCACGTCCCCCGGCTGCATCGGCATGTCGTGCCGGATCGCCTTCTTCCCGGTCGCGCGCTCGATCGTCGCGATGAACTCGTCCAGCTCCACCGGCGTGTGGTTGCCGATGTTGTAGACCCGGAATGGTGCCGACGACGTACCCGGATCCGGGTTCCGCGCGTCCCATGCCGGGTCCGGCGCCGCCACCTGGTCGCTCGTCCGCACCACCCCCTGCACGATGTCGTCGACGTAGGTAAAGTCGCGCCGCATCTTCCCTCCGTTGTAGACGTCGATCGGCCGCCCTTCCAGGATCGCCTTCGTGAACTTGAACGGCGCCATGTCCGGCCGCCCCCACGGCCCGTAGACCGTAAAGAACCGCAGCCCCGTCGTCGGCAGCCGATAGAGGTGCGAATACGCGTGCGCCATCAGCTCGTTGGCCTTCTTCGTCGCCGCGTAGAGCGACACCGGATGGTCCACCGGGTCCCGCACCGAAAACGGCATCGACTCGTTCAGCCCATAGACCGACGAGCTCGACGCATACGTCAAATGCGCCACCTTCGCGTGGCGGCACCGCTCCAGGATGTTCCCAAACCCCACCAGGTTCCCCTGGACATAGGCCTCGGGATGGTCGATCGAATACCGCACCCCCGCCTGCCCCGCCAGATGGATCACCCGGTCGAACCGCCGCCCCTCGAACACCTGCGCCAGCGCCGCCGCGTCCTCCACCGCCGCACGGACGAACGCAAACCCCTCATGCCCCTCCAGGCGCGCCAGCCGCGCCTCCTTCAGCCTCACGTCGTAGTAGTCGTTCACGTTGTCCAGCCCCACCACGCGATCCCCCCGGGCCAGCAGCGCCTCGCAGACGTGATAGCCGATGAATCCCGCCGCGCCCGTCACCAGAATGTCCATACGCCTCAAACTCCTTCTT
>JAZQOP010000111.1:0-9465 GCA_045627965.1 Kiritimatiellia bacterium
CGGCCGACCGGGCCGCCAGCGCCCCTACTCCGCCAGCTGGCGGACCGCCGCCAGGCGTCGCTCCGCGTGGCGCTCCGGATCGAACTCCCTCCGCACGGCCGCCAGCGCCGCCGCGCCCAGGCGGTCCGCCAGCGCCGCGTCGGCCAGCAGGCGGCGGATCGCCGCCGCCAACCCCTCGGCATCCCCCACCCCGACCAGGAGCCCCGTCTCGCCGTCGCGCACATAATCGGCCGTGCCCGCCTGGCGCGTCGTCACGACCGCCTTCCCCAGCGCCATCGCCTCCAAGATGACCACCTGCCCCGTCGAACGCTCGCTCGCCAGCAGCGGCAGCGCCACCACCGCCGCCGTCCCTAGGCGCTCCATGTAGTCCGCCCACGGGCATTCGCGCACCACCGACAAATTTCCCGGCGCCGCCCCCTCCGGCAAGGCCTGGTCCGCCCCCACGATCGCCTCGAACGCCACCTCCGGCAGCTTCCGCGCCGCCCCCCAGAACGTCTCCAGGTCGCGCGCCGTCCGCCCCGCCGTCACCACCCGGGCCGGACGCGTCGCCGCCACCGCCCGCGGATCGCCCACCGTCGTGCACAGCGGCACGAAGACGACCTTGTCCAGCGGCATCCCGAACCGTTCCGCCACGCTCGCCCGCTCGCCCTCGCAATTCACGATCGCCCCCAGCGCCCGGCGCGCCACCCACCGGAACGCCGCCGTCTTCAGCCGCCAGGCCGGCGACCGCCGCCGCGGCGCATCCAGGAACACCTCGCACAGCACCTGCCTCGACGCCACCCCCAGCGCCGCGCACGCCAGCCCGTAGGCCAGCGACACGCGCGGCCCCATCGTCACCACCGCCGACGCCCCCCCCCGCCGACGCAGCAGCCGGGCCACCTGGCGCCAGACCGGCAACGCATCCGGCGACTCCCCGGGCCGGCAGACGCTCTCCGTCCCCTCGCGCCAGGTCCGGCTTTGGAAAAACGCCTGGTTGGTCAGGATCGGGCCCATTCGCGTCGCCTTGCTGGCCATCGGCCGCCGCCGCCCCCTACGCCATCGCGTCAAGCAGCGTCTGGAGCTTCTGGAGCTTGTCCTGGAGCTCCGCCTTCCGGTCGCGGACCTGCTGCACCACCTCGGCGGGGGCGCGCGAGACGAAGTTCGCGTTTTCCAGGCGCTTGCAGACGTTCAGCAGCTCGGCCTGCGCCTTCTGGATCTGCTCGCCCAGGCGCTTCTTCTCGGCCTCGGCGTCGACGTGGCCCTCCAGCGACATGAACAGCGTGCCCAGAGGCGTGATCACCGACGGCATCGGCCGCGGCGGCGTAAAGCCTGCCTCGACCTCCACCTTGCCGGCGCGCAGCACCGACACGTAGTCCGCGCGGTCCGCCCGCACCCGCTGCCCGACGTCCTCGTCGACCGGCCGCAGGATGAAGTCCGCCAGCTGCGCCGGCCCCAGGCCGTAGTCCGCCCGCAGGTTGCGCGCCAGGCCCATCGCCGCATGCTTGGCCTCGACATACGCCACGTCGGCCGCCGACACCCCCCATGCCGCCAGCTCCTCCTCCTCGAGGGCGGCCGGCCACGGCGCGACCATCACCGACTCGGCGATCGTCGCGTAGCCCAGCCCCTGCCACAGCTCCTCCGTCAGGAACGGCATGATCGGGTGCAGCAGGCACAGCGCGCGGCTGTAGACATAGTTCATCACCTTCAGCACTTCGGCCTTCCGGGCCTCGTCGGCGCCGTTCAGCGGCTGCTTCGCATACTCCACGTACCAGTCGCAGAACTCGTGCCAGAAGAACTCGTAGACCGTCTTCGCGTAGTCGTTGAACCGGCACCGCTCGATGTGCTCGTCGCACGCCCGCACCGCCTTGTGGAGCTGCGCCAGGATGTACTGGTCGTCCGCCGTCAGCAGCTTCGCGTCGAACGTCGGCTCCCGCACGTCCACCGTCTTCCCGCCCATGTACAGCTGCATGAACCGCGCCGCGTTCCAGATCTTCGTCCCGAAGTTCCGCCCCAGCTCGAACTTCTCCTTCGAGATGTAGACGTCCTGGCCCGTCGCCGTCAGCGCGATCAGGCTGAACCGCAACGCGTCCGCGCTGAAGTCCCGGATGATGTCCAGCGGATCGATCGAGTTGCCCAGCGACTTCGACATCTTCCGCCCCTGGTTGTCGCGCACCGTCCCGTGCAGATAGACCCGGCGGAACGGCACGTCGCCCATGAACTCCAGCCCCGCCATGATCATCCGCGCCACCCAGAAGAAGATGATGTCCGGCGCCGTCACCAGGTCGCTCGTCGGATAGTAGAACGACAGGTCCCCGGTCTTCCGCGGCCAGCCGAACACACTGAAGGGCCACAGCCAGCTGCTGAACCACGTATCCAGGACGTCCGGGTCCTGGTGGAAATGCGTCCCGCCGCACTTCGGGCAGGCCGTCGGCGCCGTCTTCGAGGCCCACTCGTGGCCGCAGCCCTCCGCGTCGCAGTAGTACACGGGGATCCGGTGCCCCCACCAGATCTGGCGCGAAATGCACCAGTCGCGGATGTTCTCCATCCACTCCAGGTAGACCTTGTTCCAGCGCTCCGGCACGAAGCGCACCCGGCCGTCGTTCGCCGCGTCGATCGCCGCGCGGGCCAGGGGCTTCATCTTCACGAACCACTGCGGCGAGAGCCTCGGCTCGACCGCCGTGTGGCACCGGTAGCAGTGCCCCACCGCGTGCTGGTGGTCCTCCACCTTCACCAGCAGGCCCGCCGCGTCCAGCGCCTTGACGATGTTCTCGCGGCACTCGAAGCGGTCCTGTCCGGCGTAGGCGCCGGCGTTCTCGTTCATGTGGCCGTCGTCGGTCATGACGTCGATCATCGGCAGGTCGTGCCGCCGGCCCATCTCGAAGTCGTTCGGATCGTGCGCCGGCGTCACCTTCACCGCGCCCGTCCCGAACTGCGGATCGCAATAGTCATCCTCGATCAGCGGGATTTCGCGCCCCACCAGCGGCAGGATCAGCGTCTTGCCGCGCAGCTTCGCATAGCGCTCGTCGCGCGGGTTCACCGCCACCGCCGTGTCGCCCAGCAGCGTCTCCGGGCGCGTCGTCGCCACGATCACGCACTCGCCCGGGCGGCCGCCCTTCACCGGGTAGCGGATATGCCACAGGTGGCCCTTCTCGTCCTCGTGCTCGCTTTCCTCGTCGCTCAGCGCCGTGCAGCACCGCGGGCACCAGTTGATGATGTACTTCCCGCGATAGATCAGCTTCTTCTCGTAGAGGCGCACGAACACCTCGGCCACCGCCTCGCTCAGCCCCTCGTCCATCGTGAAGCGCGTCCGCTCCCAGTCGCACGAAATCCCGAGCGTCTGCATCTGGCGCAGGATCGTCCCGCCATACTCCTCGCGCCACGCCCACACCTGCTTGAGGAACTCCTCGCGGCCCACGTCCCAGCGCGACTTCCCCTCCTTCTTGAGCTTCCGTTCCACGACGTTCTGCGTCGCGATGCCCGCGTGGTCCGTCCCCGGCACCCACAGCGTGTTGTAGCCCTGCATCCGGCGGCGCCGCACCAGCACGTCCTGGATCGCCTCGTTCAGCGCGTGCCCCATGTGCAGGATCCCCGTCACGTTCGGCGGCGGAATCACCACCACGTACGGCTTCCCGCCCTTCGAGGCCTCGCCATGGAAGAACCCCTTCTCCTTCCACCACGCATACCACTTCGACTCGATCGCCTTCGCATCGTACGTCTTCGGGAGCTCGCTCATCACATCCACCTCTTCATCTCGTTGGTTTCCTACAAAAATGCGCCGTAACTATCCTACAATCCACCCCTTTCCGCAAGCATTTATCCCCCTCCCACCCGCCAAATCCGCCTTCCGCGCAAATCGCGGCCGCGCAGGGGGGCCAAGTGGGCATCCGTCGGGCCGGCGACGGCTTTTCAGCCTGTCGCGGCCCGCCCGGAGATCGGGCCCTGCCGGATTCGCCTTCCAACCGCTTTCATTCGGCTTTCCCCTCTGTTGCCGTTCCGCCGGGCGCGTCCGTTCCGCCGCGTGCCCCGTCCGGCTGCTGGGCAAGGGCGGTGGCCTTCCGGACAAAATCGGACTTGGCGGCGGTATAGCCGTCGCGGTCGTGCTCGAACGGCTTCCAGAGGGAGAGCTTGAGGCGTTCGTATTCATTGGCGACGGCGGGGCGGGCGTTCAAATAGTCGCGGAAGGCGATTTCGTCGGCATCGCCCGCCCTCCGGACGTGGAGGTGGAATACGCGCTCGGCGAATCCGTCCTCGGTGTAGCCCTTGTTGAAGGAAATCCGTCCCTCGCGCTCGTTCATGCACAGCCATCCGTGCGAAAGGAGCGCCCCTTTCACGCCCGGCGGCTCGATTCCGGCGGGCAGCTCGGCCAGGATGTCGACGATGGGCTTGGCCCAGATGCCGCGGATGGCCGTGCTGCCGATGTGATGGATGCGCGTCCCCGGCGGCAGGAGGGGGCCCAGGGCCGCCGCCTCCTCGCGGAACCACTCCGCCCAGTCGTCCCGGTGGGCGACCAGGATGATCGGGAAGAGCTGCCAAAGCTCCTTGAGCGTCATCTCCGAAAGTGGCTTCTTCATTATGCCTCCAACGCCGCCGAGCATGACAAAAACCGCGAAAAAGGCAAGTCCAATGGCCCCTTTCGGGACGCTTTTCGGGAGCGGGCGGCGACGGCGCGTCAACGGAGGGCGGCGGACGGCCCCGACGGGCGGCGGAAAAATTTTTTCGTTTTCCGCTTGACTCTGCGAAATATCCGCGTATGGTTTGCGGCGTTCAAGCGATTGCGGGATGGAGCAGCCCGGCAGCTCGTCAGGCTCATAACCTGAAGGTCGTTGGTTCAAATCCAACTCCCGCTACCATCTAGAAACCCTCGATTTCCGAATGGATTTCGAGGGTTTTCCCTTATCCGGCGCGGGCAGGGCGCCGAAGCGGGACGGGGCGCGGGGGGCCCGGCCGGGGGCTATTCCGGCTTGCCGAGGCGGCCCTGTCCGGGGTCCTGGCCGACGTCGCACCAGGCCTTGTCGAGGCAGGGGGGCAGGCCGCGAAGGGAGCGCAGCTTGTTCTTCAGCGCCCACTTGAGGGGGTGGCGGAGGTATTTGTGCATGACCGGGCTGGCGGTGCCGACCATCCAGCAGTTCTTCGGGCATTTGCGGACCTTGGCGCGGACCTCGGCGGCGCGGGGGCCGTTCCAGATGGACATGAAGTCCTTCGTTTCGCGGATGTTGCCCATGGACTGCTGCCAGTATTTTTCCTCGAGGCCGTTGCAGGGGTAGACCTCGCCCCAGGGGTCGATGAAGAAGTTGGCGCTGCCGGCCTCGCAGGGGAGCATGCGGCGGTTGCCCTCGATGTAGTTGACCAGGCCCATGTTGAACCAGGCGCGGAACCAGCTCTTGGGATGGCGCTCGGCCAGCTGCCAGCGGATCAGCTGCTCGAAGTCGCGGCAGACGACGTCCTTGTTCGTGATGACGTTGTCGTCCTTGTGGAAGTAGTAGGAGTTGTGGAAGGCGGCGGTGGCGAACTCCATGCCGAGGGCCTGCGAAAGGCGGTAGAGGGCGAGCATGTCGCCGCTGTTGTGGTTCGAGACGGTGCAGCCGAAGCCGATGTCGCGCAGGCCCATGCCGCGGAGGGTCAGGAGCGTGCGAAGGCCCTTGTCGAAGCCGCCGGGACGGCCGCGGAGCTCGTCGTTCTTCTGGCTCAGGCCCTCGATGCTGATGCGGATGCCGATGTCCGGGAAGCGCCTGGCCAGGTCGATGACGCGGTCCTCGAACCAGCCGCTGGTGGAAATGACGATGCGCGGCGTGTGGCGGTAGCACTCCTCGACGATCTCGGGGAGGTCGTCGCGCACGAAAGGCTCGCCGCCGGTGAGGTTGATGAACTTCAGGCGAGGGAGCGTCACGAGGTCGGCGGCGGAGATTTCCTCCTCCTTTTTCGTGGGGTGGGCCCAGATGTTGCACATTTGGCATTTCATCGGGCAGCGGTAGGTGAGGATGAGGCTGGCGTCGGTGGGGACGGGTGCGGCGGAGCAGGTCATGGGGCTTCCTTTCCGGCGAAGATCGAACGGTAGACGGCGGCGACCTGGGCGGCGATGGCGTCCCAGTCGTATCGCGAAAGGTCGTAGGAGGCGCGCTCCGGGGCGTCGGGCGCGAGGAGGGCGGCGAGGCGCGCGGCGAGGGCGGCGACGTCGCCGACGGGGAAGTAGCATTCCGCGGGGAGGGCGACTTCGAGGTTGGGGCCGATGTCCGAGACGGCGACGGGGAGCGAGTAGGCCATGGCCTCCAGGAGGGCGATCGGCAGGCCCTCGTGCGAGGACGGCAGGACGAAGGCGCGCGCGTTCGAAAGCAGGGCCCGCAGCGGCGCCCCGCTCACGAAGCCCGGCAGGACGACGCCGGCGGCGCGCGCGGAGGCCTTGAGCTGCTCGGAATAGGCGTCGGCAAAGTCCGCGTCGCCCGCCAGCACCAGGCGGATGCCGCCGTCGCGGACGGCCGGGCACGACGTCTTGAGCGCCGCGTAGGCCTCGACCAGGTGGTGGAGGTTCTTTTCCGGGACGAAGCGGCAGGTCGAGAGGATGTAGCGGCGGGGCTCGATGCCCAGGTGGGCAAACCATTCGGGATCGGCGGCAGGCTCCGCGGCCGGCGCGCCGTTGGGGATCAGCGCGACGTCGGCGCGGCCGTAGCGCTGCGCCACATGGTCGCGGATGGAAGACGAAATGGCGATGACGCGCCGGGCGTGGCGGCAGCCGAAGGACTCGCCCAGGCGGAGCATCCAGCGGGCCAGGCGGCCCCATTTGGCGCGGTTGTAGTCGAACCCGTGGTGCGTAAAGACCACCATCAGGCCGAGCATCCGCGCCAGGGGGACCGCCAGCGCCGGGCCGACCGCGTGGATGTGCACCACGTCGACCCCGCGCCGCCGCGCCTCCCAGACCGCGCGCACCGTGTGCAAGATCGCCTCGAACGCCTTCTTGCGCGGCGTCGGCAAGTCGACGAGCTTCACGCCGCGCCACTCGCCGCGCGGGGCGTCGTCCGCCACGTAGCTCCGGCGGCGCGCCATCGTCACGTCGAACCCCATGGCCGCCAGGCGGGGGAAGAGCGCCTCGCAGTGCACCTCGACGCCGCCCATGATGCGCGGAATGCCGCGCGTCCCCGCCACGAAGACGCGGATGGTCCGCCCCCCGCTCATTCGGCCGCCTCCGCCTGCCTGTTCCGCCGCTGGGGACATTTTCCGCCTTTACTCCCGAAACGTAATCTTGTCGAACGAATCGACAAATTCCACGCCCGGGAAGAACGCCGCGCCGTCAAACGTGGCCGCCGGGAGCTCGATGTTGGCGCGGACCTGCGACAGGCGCACCGTTTCCGCGGACGAAAGGCCCTCCAGCCAAAGCTGGCTTTCCTGGCGGCAGGCGATCCAGGCGCCGGGGGCCACCTCGGCAAAGTCGGAGTAGGCCGCCAGGACACGGCGGTCGGTCATCGCGCGGCTGCCGTAGACTTCCAGGGCGACCCAGCGGCCCTCCGCATCCAGCTGCAGCACGGAATAGGTGCCCGACGGCGCCTCGTAGCCGAACCGCGCCCCGCCGTCCGCCGGCGCCTCCAGCGGCTCCTCCGGCAGGCCGCACAGCGGTCCGAGCAATTCGAGATTCGCCCCCGGCACCACGCGCAAGCCGGCCAGCATCGCCGCGTCGAGCTCCGCCACCGGCCGCGAAAATCCCTTGTCCGCACCCTTGATGTATTGCCGGAACACCGTCCCGTCGCTCACCGTCCGGCGCGGCAGCGGCTGGACCGTCTCGGAGTTCAGGCGGCCGGGGCGCTGCCACATGACGCGGCTCAGCGTCCGCGCGGTCCCGCCGTCGGGCAACGGCTTGTCGCGGCGAATCTCGCACGAGAGGCTCCGCACCGCCTCGAACGACTTCGCCAACCGCTCCGCCGCCGTCCCCTCCGCCCGGGCCGGCGCCGCCGCCGCACACCAGGACGCCAGGGCCAGCGCCGCCACTCCAATCATCCATTTCGTATTCATCGCCGCCATCTTGCCCTTCCGGCCGCCCCATGTCCATCCTAAAACGTTTGACACCTGCCCCTCGTTCCAGTATTGTTCCGCCCGTCAACGAAATCACGACCTTAAGAAAGGATTATTTATGAAGAAAATCATCTGCATCTGCCTGGCCGCCCTGATGTTCCTGGGCGCGTTCGCCCCGGTCGCTTCCGCCCGTGAAAACGGCGGCATCGCCGGCTTCTTCATTGGCTGCTGCTTCGGCGCCCGTAACGCCGCGGCCTGGAACGATGGCAAACAGCTGCACTGGAAGGATTGGGGCACGATCATTCCGTTCGCCGGCTGGGTCGTCGCGATCATCAACGGTGTCGACGGCATGAACGGCACGACCACCTCCGATCTCGCCCGCCAGTGCGGCAGCCAGTACTACTAAGCCGGCCATGTCCGCCCGCCGGACAGGTTCCAGAAGGATTCCGGGCCTCGCGCCCGGAATCCTTTTTTTCGCCCTTTTCGCCTTCCTTTCGGGCGCATTTGCCGCCGCGGCAGGCAGCTCGACAGCGCTAGCCGAAGCCCTTTTGGAAGAAGAGGACTGGGCCGCCGCGCGCATCGAAGCCCGCCGCGCCGAAGCCGCATCCGACGCCGATGCAGCCGATGCCGCCCGCGCACGGCTCATCCAAGGGATTGCCGCCCTGCGGGCCGGCGATGTAACGGGCGCCGAGAACCTCCTCCCACCCCTCTGGCAGTTGGAAGACGCGCCCGCCGACCTCGAAACGTCCTGCCTGGCCGCCTATGAATGGGGGCGCTCGCTCTGGGCCCGCCGCCAGTTCGCCCCGGCCGCCGAGGCCCTGGCCTACGCCTTCCGGCACACCCGCGACCCCGAGCTGTTCTGGCTGGCCGGGTGCTCCCTCCACTTCCTCCTTGACGAGGCGGCCGACGTCGCCGCCACCATCCCCGGCCTGGCCGGCCAGGTCGAGTTCGCCGCCCCGGCCTGGCCCGACCGCGTCTGGCGCCGCTGCAACCCGCGCACCAGCGGCATGCGCGAGGCCGCCCGCAACGGCGTCCCCGCCCTCTTTTCGCTGCCCGGGCGCGCCATCGTCCGCTTCTACCGCGCCCAGGTCTCGCCGGCGATCGGCAGCCGGTGCTCGCTCACGCCCAGCTGCTCGGAATACTTCCTGCAGGCCAGCCGCAAGCACGGCCTCCTCGGCGTCCCGCTCATCGGCGACCGCTTCATCCGCGAGCCCGACGTCGTGAACGCGCACGAACCCCTCGTCGAACAGCCCGACGGCGCCATGCGCATCGCCGATCCCGTCGAAGCCCACGACTTCTGGATGGAGCCCGCCCCATGAAAAAGATCCTCGTCGCCCTCCTCCCCGCCCTCGCCGCCCTGTCCGCGACCGTCCGCGCCGCCGAGCCCCCGTCCGAGGCCGACCTGGCGCGCCAGCTCCACCGCGAGGGCCAATACGCCGCCTCCGCCATCGAGTTCCGGCGCCTCGCCCTCGACGCCGAAGCCCCCCT
>JAZQOP010000112.1:0-13888 GCA_045627965.1 Kiritimatiellia bacterium
TCCCCACAAAAAATCCTCTGCACTTGTCAGATTCCGCCCCCCTCGCGTGTATTCCCCTATGAAGCGTCGTTGGAACGGCGCCCAAAAAACGAACGGAAAGGCCTTCCCCGACCCGGACAGCCTTCCGATCAACAACCCAACGGGTCCAAGGACCTCCCATGCAATTCTCCTGCCCCCACTGCCAGCAACCCTTCGAAGCCGACGACTCCTTTGTCGGCACCACCGTCGACTGCCCCTCGTGCAACCAGCCCTTCACTGTCGAACCTCCCCATGCCGCCGACGACGATCCCATCCCGACGTACCAGTTCTCTTGGCAATATGTCGAATCTTCCCAAGGCAACGAAGAGGCCCCCTGTCCCTTGCCGGACACCGACACCCCTTCGGATACGGCCATGGACCCGCCCGGCATCAAGACCACCTGCCCCAAATGTTTTTACCCATACAATATCGAAAGCTCCGACATCGGCGCCTATTTGACCTGCCGCGTCTGCGGCAAGCGGTTCCGGATACAGGCTGCCTCCTCGGCACATCCGCCCAAAAATTCCTTCTTGCCCATGAGAAAGCCCTTCGTTTTCCAATGCATCGTTCTTGGGCTGGCCATCCTCTTCACCCTCCTTTTCGCCACCTCTGCCCACGCACAGTTTCGCTACGTGAATTCGCCGCAGGCCGCAGCCGTCCAGGATGCGGTGCCGGCGGAGGCCGATGGCGACAAGCTTACGGACCGCGAAATTATGAACATGCGTGCTAATGTGCTTGCACTCGAGTTTTTCCGTATGAATCCTGCATACGATCGGGAGGACCAGTATTCAATAGAGCCAGACCAACTGGCGGAGATTGAGTCCTACCGCGCCAATATCTCCGCAGCACAAACGGGATACTACGGGACGAGGGCATGGTATAACCCAGGTGATTGGTTTAGAATGATAGGTTACACCTGGGCCGAAGGACGAAATAGGCAGGCCCTTGTGGCTATGTTAAAGGGAATAGCCCAAGACATTCGCCCTATCCACCGCTCAGAAGCTCTGTTACGGGAGGGTAAAGGGGAGGGTGAAGTCTTTTACGCGGACCCCGAACGCCCGGCCTACGAGGTCCTATGCGAGCACTTTGGCGTGGATCCCCAGGAAGGGAGCGTCTACGTCGCCGCCGTTCTCGGGTTGATCTTGCTCCTGTTCCCGCTTGCCGCGATTTTCAACACTTTTTTCGCCATTAGGCTGCACCACGAGTGCTGGACGGCGTTGCCATCGGCCTTTGCCCGCATGACCCCGAGAAAGGCCGTTGCCAACCTGTTCATTCCCCTGTTTGGCCTCTATTGGGCTTTCCCCAGTTTCCAAGGGCTCGCTGACGATTGTGCCGAATATGCGGCCCGCCAAGGCCGTGGTCAAGGCCATGCCCGCCATTTGCGCGCCTGGGGGTTGGCCTTGGCGCTTTCCATGTCCGCCGGCAAAATTGCCTTCATCTTTGTCTATGCCTACGTCTTCTTGAATACCTTTGCCGGCAACTCCTTTATTTTGTTTCCATTGTCGCCCATCGTTTTCCCCATCGTGGGTCTGCTGGTCGCCGTCGTCCAATTCGTCACCTGGTTCTTTTTCTACCGTGGCGTGACCAATATCCTCGACATCGCCCCCTCTCCCACCGGCTGGAAGCTGGCACGATGAAACAAGTCATCGACACCACCCCTACAAGCCCTGCCTGTCCTTTGGCAAAGCATCCCTCATTTGTCGTTCCAAACAACATCCACAACCCAAAACCCAGGAGAATCCAATGACCCTAAAAATCACTTGCCCGAAATGTTCCCGTCAATACGACGTCGACGATTCGGTTATCGGCATGTATGTTGATTGTCCCTCTTGCAACAATCGGTTCCGTGCCCAGGCGGCCGCTGGCATGAGCGGGCCAGGCAACCGCCTGAACGCTTTGCCCAAGCGTTTGTCCATGACGGAGGCACTTGTCCTCATGAGTATCACGTGGGGATTGCTGCTCCTTTGGCCCATACTGGAGCTCTCCGTGACTGAACCGTTGTTCATGTTCGTCCTCCTTGTTTTCGGGATTCTCACCATCATTTATTCCTGCCTGCTGCACTACAAATGCTGGACCGCCCTCCCGGAAAGATTTGCCCGCATGACGCCCGGCAAAGCCGTCGGATACCTTTTCATTCCCGCCTTCGGCCTCTATTGGGGCTTCCAGTCGTTTGGCGGCCTCGGTGCCGATTGCGTCGCCCTCGCCCATGCCAAGGGCTGGAAGGAGCATGACCACCTGGTCGGCCTTGGCTACGCACTCGCCGGGACGAACTGCACACCCCCTGTCCTTGGATTTATCGGTGAGCCCCTCCTCGCATCGGCCGCGTTCATCGCCAGCTTCGTTTTGTGGATTCTCTTTTATCGCGGCGTCACCGGTTTCCTCAACCGCGTCGCAATGGAGGAATCCTCCTCGCCGTCCGCGGAATAGCCATCCCGTTCCTCGCCCCTCCCAAGGGGGGCGGGGACCTTTTTGCCCCTTCCACCAGGCGATTTCGGGAGGCCCAGACATCCCCCCTTGTCAGATTCCCCCTGCCTCTCGTGTACCCATCTATGAAGGCCGAATGGTTCGGTCTTCGCAAGTACTCAAACCCACAAACAGGAGCAATCCATGACCAAGAAACTCATCATCGCGCTGGCCCTCATCGCCTCCGTCGCCGCTGTGGCGGTTCCGTCGTTCGCCGCGCTCTTCCATTCGCACGATCCGAATGCGCAAGGCAACTCCGTGTGCGTTTTCTGCAACGGCACGGGCCGTTCCTTCGGGCCGCAAGGGAAAGGGACGGGGCCGTTCAAGTGCAGCGGATGCAACGGAACCGGCTTCAGGGGCAGCTATTGAGCCATAACGCTCACACGCCGGCGGGGCTTCGGTCCCGCCGGCTTTTTTCCGCCCTCCTGCTCCCGCTCGTCCTGGCCGGACATGCATGGGCAGGCGGGATCGAGTTGCCCAGCCTTCCGGCGCCTGAACACTGGGAGGCCATCTTCACGTATTGCCAAGAGATGCAGGGTGGATTCGATGCCGACGGCCTTCCCGTCGTGCTCCGGCATCCCATCGAGCCACCGACGCCCGCCGATCCCGACGCTCCGCCGCCACCCACCTTCGACCCCGACGCCGATGCCGCCCGCAAAGCCTCGAATGGCGACAAAACGCGCGAAAAGTCCTTTTTATCCTGGCTGGGAACGGAATATGCCGAACCCGGCGAAACGGTCCTGGTCGCCGGAGTCGATTCCAACGGCGTCTACGTGCTCTCCGAACACGGCAGCTCCTCCCGCGCCCTCAAGCGCTATGACATGGACACCGGTCACGCCGAATGGACCACCCCTCCCGACGCCTCCCGCGACCTCCTCGGCCCCGTCTTCCGCTACGCCTCGGGAAACACCCCTCGCCTCGTCGGCCTCACCTGGGACACCCCCGAAGGCCCCCGCACCGAATGGCTCGACCCCTCTCTTGCCGCCGCTCAGTCGCGTCTGCAGGAAACTTTCCCGGACATCGGCTTCGATTGGCTTGTCAACGCCCCCGATGGCGCCCGATGGATCGTCCGCACCTTGCGTCCCGACCGCCCGTCCGACTGGCTCTGCGTCGACACATCCGTCCTCTCGTGGCAAATCCTGGCGGAATGCCCCGCACCCGTCTCGCCGACAATCCGCACCCTCTTCCGCTGGACCGCCTCCGACGGTGCCGTCCTTTCCGGCGTCTTCACGCGCCCCGACGCCCCCGGCCCCTTCCCGCTCGTCGTCTTCCCGCACGGCGGCCCCGGCGCATCCTCCACGACCGCCTTCGACGAACGTGCCTGGGCCCTCGCCGATGCCGGTTTTGCCGTCTTCCAGCCCAACTACCGAGGTTCCAGCGGCCTTGGGAAAGCCTTCCGCTTCGCCGGATGGGGCCCCGGCGGCATCCGCCGGTCGCTTCTCGACGTGCACGAAGGTGCCGCCGCCCTGCTCTCCGATCCCGCCAACGAGCTGCTTCCCGTGCCGCCCGTCCTCCTCGGCGGCTCCTGGGGCGGCTACATGGCCCTTGCCGAGCTCGCACTCTTTCCCGGCGACTGGTCCGGGGCCGTCTCCTTCTTTGGCGCATTCGACCTTCCGGAGCTCATCCGCGCCGAATGCGCCCGCCTCGCCGCCGACGCATCCCCCTCCGATGCCCTCCACGCCCGCCAATCCCTCCGGCGGCAGTTCGGCGCTCCCGAAGTGTCCGCCGACAGCGCCGCCCTCGACAACCTGAGCCCCGCACTCCACGCCGAAGACATCCGGGCCCCGGTGATCCTCTTCCACAACCGCGCCGACCGCGTCATCCCCTTCGCGCAATCCGAACGAATGGCCGCGGCGCTCGCCCGCGCCCAAAAACCGTTCCTTTTCCGCGCCGACGACGGCGCACACGGATGGAGTCCTGCGGAGGAATCCGCCCTCTACGCCTCCCTGGCGGCCCTTTTTCGCGGCTGGGTCGCCCCCGAGGGCGGGCCGGTCAACTAGGCGGGAGGATGCCGCCGCCTTCCATGTCCCGGCGGGCCTCTTCCAGGAGGGTCCGCAGGCGCTGTCCCAGACGGCGCCGGATCTGGTAGAGGTTGCCCGCGGTGATCCCGTTCATCCGCTGCACAGCCGCACTGTCGAGATTCTCGATGGCGCTCGCGTAAAACGCCGAAAAATGCGTAGGATTCGCCTCCTCGCGGAGCCGCCGCAACGCCTCTTCCAGCACCGCCGCGCGCCATTCCTCCTCGAACATCCGCTCCAGGTCCGCCGCCGTCGCTTCGGCCGTCGCCTCCGCAAACTTGGCCTCGGCGGCAAAGCGCGCCTCGTCGTCGCGCCGGTAGTTGTCCACGCGCCAGGTCACCCGCCGCGCCAGCCACGCCCGGAAGCCCCCCTTCGCCCGATCATACGAGTCCAGGGCGTTCCCGTTCACCAGCTCCCCCATCACCTGCTGGACGATTTCGTCCGCGTCGGCCTGCGACAGCCCCCGGCGCCGCGCCACGCCGAACACGAACCCCGCATAGATGTCGAAAAACCGCGCCCAGGCCGCCTCGTCCTTCCCGGCGGCCACCCCCGCCAGGACGCTGCTCCTCGTCGATTCGTTCCGATAGCCCCTGTAGTTCATCGCTCCACCTCCTGCCGTGCGCCGGCCTCTTCCTGGGCCGCCGCCTGATACATCATCCGAGCCTCCTCGTTCCACGCCTCCATCTCGCGCCGGGACGCCTCGCTCATCTCCTGAATCGCCCGAAGCATCGCCTCGGCATGGAAAAGGGTCCCCTCCGCCATCGGATCCACCCTCGGCGCGAAGAGCGGCTTGGCCCACCGCCACGGCAGCGGCGGCTGCACATGGAAGCGGACCTCCTCATCCTGCGTCCGCCACATCGAAAACTCGGGGAACGTCCAGGCCAGCGGCGCCACGAGGGCCGCCGCCGCCGCGCAGGCCCCCCAGCGGACCCACCGGTCGCGCCGCCACCGCATCGCGCGCCGAAGCTTCCGCAAATCCTTCAGCAGCGCCTTGGCGCTGCGGTGCCGCAAGGCCGGATTGGCGGACGTGGCGCGGGCCAGCAACGCCAGCCACTGCCAGAAGAACGGCGACTCCACTTCCGCCTCGGCGCACGGCGGCAGCGACGCATCGGCCGGCGGCCGCCCCGTGCTGATCCGCCACAGCGTCTTCCCCAGCCCGAACACGTCCCCGCCGGCCGACCCGCCCCCTTCCGGCGGCGCATATCCCGGCGTCCCCACCAGCGACGAGGCCTCCCGCGCGTCCACCAGCAGCCCGACATCCGCCAGCACCGCCTTCCCTTTGAAAAACAGGATGTTTCCCGGCTTCACGTCGCGGTGCACCACATGCCGCTTCTGCAACTCCGCCAGCGCCCCCGCCACCCGGATGCCGATGTCCACGCACTCCGCCAGCGGCAGCGCCACCTCCGCCTCGATCACCGACGCCAGCGACCGCGGCCGATACCGCCCCGGCTCCGGCGGCGCCCCGTTCTCGTCATCCGCCAAATCCATCGCATAGGAAAAGGATTCCCCGTCCTCCGCCATCCGCAAGTCGCGCACCGCGCAAAACCCCTCCAGCAACGGCATCCGAGCCGCCACCTGCACCCCGCGCCATTCCCGGTCGAACCGCGCAGCGGCCTCCGGCCCCTCCCCGCGACGCACACGCTTCACCGCGCACCAATTCCCCTCCCTGCGCGCCAGAAACACCTCCCCGTACGCCCCCTCGCCGATCCGTCCTGCCACATCGTATCCGACCAACCTGTCCACGTCTTCTTTCATCGTTTTTCCTCGGCAAACGCCCCGCTTTCCGTCTCCAGCGCACATCGCGTCCCGCCACCCAAAAATCTACTCCCCCGCCCGCCCCAAATCAAGCCCCTTTGCAAGGAGCGATGCAAACGCCCCAAAACCAGGACGCACTCGCTCGGGACGGCCATCCAAACACCGGCAGGACTGCAGTCATAGACACACCGAAAACGCAAAAATGCCCTTATTTTACGCCTTATTCAGCCAAAAAATTATCACATTTGTACAAAGGTGATAATTTGAACGCAAAAAATGGCCAAATCATTGGCAAATTTGCAAATTTGACGTGTCTATGCGGCGAAAAACGGACGGTCGTGGTCGGCTTTTCGGCCCCTATCCATGCGCTCGGCTGGGCTCCTGTCTCCGAGCGAGCCGCATTCGACCCCCATTGCGGTCGCGCAGGAATGCCGAATCATCGCCCGGCGGACCGCCGGGAATTTATTTCTCCTCGCGCAGGATATCGAGCAGCGCGTAGCCCGGCAATGACCCACAGGAAGCCCAAGATGCCGCCCAAAACCCCGGTGCCGGACGCCCTGGCGGCCACCATGGCCAGGAACAGCCCGGCAAAAACGGCTGCCATGCAGCCGACGAGCTTTCGCCGCTCGCGCCGTTCAACCATCCGCGGCGTATTCTCGCCCGCGAGCTTTTCATCCGGCGAGGGCACCGGCGAGCCGCATCCAGGGCAAAACGCCCCCTGCCCCGGCAATTTCCGTCCACAGCGGGCGCAATGCACGGCTCACCCCTTCGTGATTTTCCGCCACACCACCGCCACGAAGCCCCATACCAGCAGCAGCACTAGATTACCGCCACCACGCCGGAACCCAAGCGCCGCAAAGACAAAGGCATGGATGAGCACAATGGCCGCGCACACCACCACCGCCAGCACATAGCGCCCGGCCTTCCCGCCTTCGCCCGCCACTTCCGCAGGTGTGGCAACCTCCAGCGGCTTCCCGCAAAAGATGCAGTGCTGGTTCCCGTCCTGTTTCCCTTTTCCGCAATGCGGACATTCCTTTTGCATTTCGACCTACCTTTCTTCGATGACGTAGCCGGGCTCATTGTAATCGCGAATCGTCGTGCCGGGCAGCGTCGGGTACGCGATCAACCGCCCCCGGCCATCCTGTTCGACAACCACCCCCGGCTGGGTCTGGCTCCGCAACGTCGTCCCCGGCTCCGTATAATAGATGTGGATCCGCCCGTCAGAGTCCTTCTCGTAGACCATCCCGGGCTCGCGCAGGCTCCGCAGGAAGGGGCATCCCGGCTCCGTGGGATAGACGTCGATGCGCCCGCGCCCATCCTCCTCGTAAACGACCCCCGAGCGCGAACGGCTGGGCAAGTCGTACAGCCCGGGTTCGGTCGGATAAATGGCATAACGCCCGCCCGTTGTGTTCCCTTCCCCATACAGCGCCGCGTTCAGCTTCTCCTGCTGGCGCCTGTTCTGCTCCTCCGTGCGTGCCTGCTCGGCGATGATCATATCGGTCAGCCTGGCCAATCCGTCCATGGCATCGGTCAGCATGTGGGACTGGGCCTCCAGGCGAGCCGCATTGTCGGCCTCTCTGCGCCGCTCGGCCTGCTCGATGAAGGACCAGGCCATCTCGCCGCTGCTGGGCAGGCCGCCATGACCGGACATCCCATGCCAGTCGTCGGCGGAGACCGTGGCCAAGGCGCCACACAACGCCGACATGAAAACCATAAGCCCTTTTTGCAACTTGTCCATGGCAGATCCCTTCGTCATGAGTGGTCGGAGGGCATTCAAGCGCGTCCCCCGCGGTCGCCGCAAGACCAATCGACTTGCGGGATGGATTTGTCGATTTTGAATCGACGAATGACGTCCGCGGCCATTTTCGGGCTTGAATTCCGGCCCCGTTGGCGCGAAAAAGGGGCATGAGTTTCATCCAAGATATTCTCCGCATTTTCGGCGTCAAGCCGCGCCGGACAAGATTGCCCCGCAAGTTCTACGATTGGCCCCGCGTTGAGGAGGCAAGCCTCGCCGAGCTTCTCCCCGACCCGCCGCGCCCGCCGCCGCCGCCCCCCCCGACCGGCGTCTTCTATTCCCTCATCCACCCCCTTGATCCGACCGTTTCCAAGCCCGACATTCCCTTTGCCTGCGACCCCCAGGCCTTCTGCAAGCGCATTCGGCAAGGGGTCCAGGACGTCTGCGGTGGCAACCCGGTCGCGTTCTACCGTGCGGCCGGCATCACCCGTTCCGCCTATTCCTGCCTGGCCTACCAGCCCCATCACCACCCCTCCAAGAAAACCGCCCTCGCCATGGCCGCCGCCCTGCATCTCGGCCTCTCCGACGCCGAGAATTTCCTTTGGCTCGCCGGCTACGCCCTTTCGCCCGCCTACGCGACCGACCAGGTTTGGCGCTGGTGTTTCGAGCACGGCGTCTACGACCTCGAGCAGATCAAGTCTCTTCTCGCGAAGCTCCCCGACCCCAGGGACCGCAAAAGGCGTTCAGTCGTCGCCGCGGCCGAAAAGCATTGCGATGAGACCGACAATCAAGCCGATCGGTGCCGCGACGATCAGCACGGCCAGCTGAATGATCTGTCCGACAAGACCTAGGACGCAACCAATCGGACCCATTCTCGTCCATTCCTTTCCTGATGTCCCTTGCGCCACCTTGCGTCGCCCTGTTTCCGGGCTCGACGGCGGCTCTTCGCTATGCGCCGGATTCCAACCCCTTCTGCGGCCACAGGCAAGCCTGTTTGCACCGCCGGCCTGATTTGTCGATTTTGCATCGACAATTCGTGCCCGACGGACATTCCGCCTTGCACACGCCCCCCATTTCTCAGCATTCTTATCTCCATAGCCATATTCGTCCTCTGGATGCTTTTTTACAAAACCGTGACCGCGCTCCTCCAACGCATCCAGTTCATGGAAAAATATGCAGGCAGCAGCGACGACATTTCTGCACACCCACAAAATTTGGATGCTCCGGTTTATATAGGCCCCAAATCAACCGGGCCAAAAGAATTCCAATAATCGCAAACTCTGTTCGCGGCAAAAGGAATCCACCTGACTGTTGCTCGGCCTTCCCGCCCCGTCAGCGTCCCGCGATCCACCCGGCGGCGAGGACGCGGCCGTCGGAGTCGTAGAGCGCGGCGACCTGGCCGGGGGTGATGGCCAGCTGCGGATCGTCGAACGTCACGGAAAGGGCATTTTCGCCCGCCGGACGCGCCAACGCCGGCGCCGCGCGATGCTGCTGGCGGATGCGGCACAGGCATCGCAGGCCCTCCGTCGGCAGGGCCGCAAGAGCGCCCCAGTTCACGCCTTGCGCCACAAGCTCGCGCCCCAGCAAATCGCCTTTCGGTCCGACAACCACCCGGTTCCGTTCGGCATCGATCGCCGTCACATACACCGCCGCGCCGCACCCGCCGCCTAGGCCCAAGCCTTTGCGCTGGCCAATCGTGTAGCGAGCCAGCCCCTCGTGCCGCCCCAGGACCCGCCCCGCGGCATCCACGATTTCACCCGGCCGGCCCCAGCCGCCCGGCAGCACCGCGCCATAGCCCGACGCACCACCGACAAAATCCTGGCTTTCCGCGCGCTCCGCCAATTCAGTCCACCCCGCGCGCCGAGCCATTTCGCGCACGTCCGCCTTCGTCCGGCCACCCAGCGGGAACCGCACATTCCGCAAATCGTCCTGCGCCACCATCGACAGAAAATAGGACTGGTCCTTCGCGGCGTCCGCCCCCGCCCGCAGCGCCACGCGCCCCGCGGCATCGCCTTCCAGCCGCGCATAATGCCCCGTCGCAAACACGTCGAACTCCGCGCCGGCCGCCCGTGCCGCCGCCACCATCGCGCCGAACTTCACCACGCGGTTGCATCGTGCGCACGGATTCGGCGTCCGGCCCGCCGCATATTCCGCCGCGACGTAGTCCAGCACGTGTTCCGCAAAGGCCTCCCCCAGCCGCACGCCAAGATGCCGGATGCCCAGCCGCCGCGCCACCTCCGCGGCCGCCGCCACCGATGCCGCGGACTGCGGGCCGTAGCACCCCTTGCCGCATTCCGCCCCGTCGCCCGCGCAAAAGCCGCCCCCGCAGCCGCGGCGCTCGGCGATGGACGCATCCCAGGTGTCCATCGTCACGGCCTCGACGTCAAACCCCTCCTCCAGCAGCTGCAGCGCGGCCATCGCCGAGTCCAGCCCGCCGCTCAGCCCGACCAACGCCTTTTTCCCCTGCGCCGCCACCGCCTCAGCCCTCCGCGTAGGTTTCCGCGACAAAGCGCTCGAGGAAGCCCGTGTCGTATGCGCCCTTGGCGAAGCGCGCATCGGCCAGCAGCGCCGCCGCCAGCCCGGCCGTCGTCGCCACGCCCTCCACCTCCAGCTCGCCCAGAGCCCGACGGGCCCGCCGGATGGCCTCCCCGCGCGTCCGGCCCCGCACAATGAGCTTGCCGATCATGCTGTCATAGTAGGGCGGGATCGAATAGCCCTCGTAGGCGTGCGAATCGACCCGCACCCCGGGCCCCCCGGGCCACCGCAGCCGCGTGATCCGCCCCGGCGACGGCGCAAAGTTCCGCGTCGCGTCCTCGGCGTTCAGGCGGACCTCGATGCAGTGCCCGCGCGGTGCCACGGACCACTCCGCAGCCGCGAGCTCCTCCCCCGCCGCCGCCCGGAGCTGCGCCTCCACCAGGTCCAGGCCGGTCACCTCCTCGCTGATCGGATGCTCCACCTGGATGCGCGTGTTCATCTCCATGAAATAGAACGCCTCGGCCTCCGCGTCCCACAAAAACTCGATCGTCGCCACGCTGTCCAGCCCGCACGCCTCGCCCGCACGGACCGCCGCCTGGAGCAGCTTCTTGCGCCGGGCCGGGGTCACGCCGGGGCTCGGCGTCTCCTCGACCAGCTTCTGGTGCCGCCGCTGGAGCGAGCAGTCCCGCTCCCCGGCCGCGTAGACGTGGCCATGGCGGTCGGCGACCAGCTGCACCTCGACATGACGCGCTCGCGCGACCAGCTTTTCCAAGTAGCAGTCGCCATTCCCGAAGGCCCGCTGCGCCTCCTCCGAAGCCGTCTTCAGGCCCGCGCGGAGCTCCGCCTCGTTGCGCGCCACGCGCATCCCCTTGCCGCCGCCCCCCGCCACCGCCTTCACCAGCACGGGGAACCCGAGCTTCCGCGCCACGGCCAGCGCCTCGTCCTCCCCGCCCAGCACCCCCTCGCTGCCCGGCGTCACCGGCACCCCCGCCGCACGCATCATCCGCCGCGCCTCCGACTTGTCCCCCATCGACCGGATCACCTCCGCCCTCGGCCCGATCCACTCCAGCCCGCACTGCCCGCATACCTCCGCAAAATGCGCATTTTCGCTCAAAAACCCGAATCCCGGGTGGATCGCATCCGCCCCCGACACCTCTGCCGCGGTCAAGATCGCGGGCACCTTCAGGTAGCTGTCCGCGGCGCGCGCACCGCCGATGCAGATCGCCCGGTCCGCCAGCTTCACGTGCAGCGACTCGCGGTCCGCCTCCGAATACACCGCCACCGTCTCCACCCCCAGCTCGCGGCAGGTGCGGATCACCCGCACCGCGACCTCCCCCCGGTTTGCCACCAGCACTCGCCTGAACATCGCCTAGCCCTCGTCCACCTCGAGCAGCGCCTGGCCATACTCCACGGCCGCGCCGTTCTCCACCAGCACCTTCCGCACCGTCCCGGACACCCCCGCCTTCACCTCGTTCATCACCTTCATCGCCTCGATGATGCACACCACCGTGTCCGCCCCCACCCGGTCCCCCACCTTCACGAACGGATCCGACTCCGGCGAGCTCGACCGGTAGAACGTCCCCACCAGCGGCGCCTTTACCTGGCGCCCCGTCGCACCCACCGCCGACGCCTTGGCTCCCGCCGACGGGGCCGCCGCCAAAACCGCCGCCGGAACCGCCATCGGGGCGGCCGGCACCGGGGGCGGCATCGCCTGCAGGACGGCGCCCGTCCCCCCCTTCTTCAGCACCACCTTCGAGCCGCCATCCTCCAGGCAGACCACGTTCAGCCCATACGCCTTCATCAGCTCCGCCAATTCGCGAACCGTATCCATTTCCATGTCGCCATCTCCTCTCGTCGTCTGCTAGTAAAACATTTTACCTCCCCGCCCGCAAGCCTTTTCCTTCGCACCTTCCCATGCGCTTTTCCCTTTCCTTTTCGCAAAAACGTGCAATACTACGCGCGCATTTGGAAGGAGAACGCCCCATGGACATTCCTGAACTCGACGCCTTGACCGCATCCACGCTCGCCGACATCGCCGCCGCCGCCGATCTCGCGGCCCTCGAAGCCCTGCGCATCCGCACCATCGGCCGCAACGGCATGCTCCCCGAGCTGATGGCCGGCCTCAAGGATGCCACGGACAAGCGCGCAATGGGCCAGGCCCTCAACCGCTTCAAGACCTCCGTCACCGCCGCCCTGGCCGAGCGCAAGGAGGCCCTCTCCGCCTCCGCCGCGTCCGCCTCCGCCGCCGACATCGACCTTTCGCTCCCGGGCGCCTTCCCCGTCCGCGGCAAGCTCCACCCCATCACCCAGCTCATCGACCGCACGTCCGCCATCTTCCGCCGCATGGGCTTCACCGTCGCCGACGGCCCGGACGTCGAGACCGAATACTACAACTTCGACGCCCTCAACACCCCGGCCGACCACGTCTCCCGCGACCTCCAGGACACCTTCTACCTCCCCGGCGGCTTCCTCCTGCGCACCCAGACCTCCGCCGTCCAGGCCCGCTACATGGAGGCCCACAAGCCCCCCGTCCGCATCGTCTGCCCCGGCCGCTGCTACCGCCGCGACACCACCGACGCCACCCACTCCGCCAACTTCCACCAGATCGAAGGCCTCTACGTCGACGCCCACGTCTCCATGGCCGACCTCAAGAGCGACATCGACCATTTCGCCCGCGAGCTCATGGGTCCCTCCGTCAAGTCCCGCTTCCGCACCCACTTCTTCCCCTTCACCGAGCCCTCCGTCGAGGTCGACTTCTCCTGCCACATGTGCGGCGGCAAGGGCTGCCGCGTCTGCAAGAACTCCGGCTGGATCGAGATCATGGGCGCCGGCATGGTCGACCCCAACGTCTTCCGCTCCGCCGGCTACGACCCCGACGCCGTCACCGGATACGCCTTCGGCATGGGCATCGAGCGCCTCGCCATGATCCTCTTCGGCATCGACGACATCCGCCGCCTCTACGAAAACGACGTCCGCTACCTCGCCCAGTTCTAGCCCGCCGCCCCGTCCACCCGACCCGAAAAACCCGCAAACAAAAGGTTTCCCCATGAAGATCCCCCTGAGCTGGCTCCGCGAATACGTCGATTTCGAAGACACCGTCGAAGGCCTCTGCGACAAGCTGACCTTCTCCGGCATCGAGGTCGAGGCCGTCGAAACCACCGCTTCCGCGCCCGCCGGCGTCGTCGCCGCCAGGATCCTCGCCATCGCCGACCATCCCGACAGCGACCACCTCCACCTGTGCACCGTCGACTACGGCTCCGGCGCCCCCATCACCATCGTCTGCGGCGCCCCCAACGTCGCCATCGGGATGGCCGCCCCCTTCGCCCCCCTCGGCACCGAGCTCCCCGGCGGCTTCAAGATCGAAAAGCGCAAGGTCCGCGGCGTCGAATCCTGCGGCATGCTCTGCGCCGCCGACGAGCTCGGC
>JAZQOP010000113.1:0-6870 GCA_045627965.1 Kiritimatiellia bacterium
GCCCTGGTCCGCCGCTGGTACCCGAAAGGGACCGACTTCAGCCGCGTTTCACATCACGCCATCCGCGTCCTACAGGAAGTCATCAACTCCATCCCCAGGCGCGTCCTGGACAACCGTACCGCCGCCCAAGCCAACGCCGCCGCCGCATGACCGCATTCACCCCGTCACTTTTTGCCCGGTTTTTTGTTGTAACTGACCGTCCTCCCGAAGGTTTTGGCGTCCTCGGGCGTCCCGCGGGCGGCCGGCGCGCACCGAAAGACGGGCGTCGGGAAGTGAAACGCTTGACTCGCGGGGGGCGATAAGGTAGAGTCCGCGCCGTTTCGAGGGGGGCCATACAGAGAAAGCGAAGGTAAGGACATGAAAATCGGTATTGCGTCGGACCACGGTGGATTTGCGATGAAGCGGCAGGTGAAGGAGTGGCTCCAGGCCCGAGAGGGCGTGGAAGTCACGGACTTCGGGACCTACAGCACGGAGTCGGTGGACTATCCCGATTTCGCGTGCGAAGTGGCGCGACGCGTCTCGGAAGGGGCCCTGGACCAGGGGATCCTCGTCTGCACGACGGGAACGGGCATGAGCATGACGGCCAACAAGTTCGCCGGCGTCCGCTGCGCCCAGGTCTTCAACGAGAAGATGGCCCGCCTTGCGCGCGAGCACAACAACGCGAACGTCATGGCCCTGGGCGAGTCGGTCCTGCCCGCGGACGAGCTGCCGAAGGTCCTGGCGGCCTGGATGGACGCCACGTTCGAGCCGGGCAGCCGCCACGACCGCCGCGTCCAGAAGATCAACGCCTGCGAGCTGCGCGTGACGGAGCCGGCGGCGATGGCGTCGGCCGATCCCGAGCTCTACGCCGTCCTGAAGGGCGAGGCGCGCCGCCAGGTGAACAACATCGAGCTGATTGCCAGCGAGAACTACGTGAGCCGCGCCGTCCGCGAGGCCCAGGGCTCCCTGCTGACGAACAAGTATGCCGAAGGCTACCCGGGCAAGCGCTACTACAACGGCTGCGGCTTCGTCGACGAGGCCGAGCGCCTGGCGATCGAACGCGCCAAGGCCCTGTTCGGCGCCGAGCACGCGAACGTCCAGCCCCATAGCGGCAGCGGCGCGAACATGGCGGTCTACTTCGCGATGCTGAACCCGGGCGACACGATCCTCTCGATGAGCCTGGCGGACGGCGGCCACCTGACCCACGGCCACAAGATGAGCTTCTCGGGCCGCTTCTTCAACATCGTCCCCTACGGCGTGAGTCGCGAGACGGAGCAGATCGACTACGACGAGGTCGAGCGCCTCGCCCGGCAGGACAAGCCCCGCCTGATCGTCGCGGGCGCGAGCGCCTACTCGCGCATCATCGACTTCAAGCGCCTCCGCGCCATCGCGGATTCCATCGGCGCCTACCTGATGGTCGACATGGCCCACATCGCCGGCCTGGTGGCGACAGGCTTCCATCCCAGCCCCGTCCCCTTTGCCGATTTCGTCACGACGACCACCCACAAGACCCTGCGCGGCCCCCGGGGCGGCATGATCCTCTGCAAGGAGGCCTTCGCGAAGGACATCGACAAGCAGGTCTTCCCCGGCATCCAGGGCGGCCCCCTGATGCACGTCATCGCGGGCAAGGCCGTCTGCCTCCACGAGGCGATGCAGCCTTCGTTCAAGGACTACATCCGCCAGGTCGTCGCCAACGCCCAGGTGCTGGCGGCCGAGCTCGAAAAGGCGGGCGTCCGCATCGTCTCGGGCGGCACCGACAACCACCTGATGCTCGCCGACCTTTCCCCCTTGGGCGTGACGGGCAAGGATGCCGCCACGGCGCTCGACGAGGTCCTGATCACGGTCAACAAGAACGCGATCCCCTTCGATACGCAGAAGCCGTTCGTGGCCTCGGGCATCCGCATCGGCACCCCGGCGGCGACGACCCGCGGCATGAAGGAGCCCGAAATGAAGAAGATCGCCGCCTGGATCGGCCAGATCCTCCGCCACATCGGCGACGAAAAGGCCTATGCCCAGGTCCGCGAAGAGGTCCTTGCCCTGACCAGCCAGTTCCCCGTCCCCTAGCGCCGGGCACGGCAGGACGAACGGCGGACGCCCTCCGGCGCCCGCCTTTTTTTGTCCCGCTCCCCCTGGGGCGCCGCGTCCGCAGGCGGTCTCTGGACTTTTTGCGGCTTGGGCTTCATTTTGGCGGAATTCGTCCTTGAAGTCGGAGTGGGGGCCGCTATAGTGGGGGCGTTTCAGGAGAAGGGCAGTCATGAGAGGATCGATGGGCATGGTGTGCGCGGCGGCGATGCTGGCGCTCGGGATGGCGCAGGGCGAGGCGCGGGGGGCGGGTTTTGCGGACGGGGTGCTGCAGGCGGGTGCGGATTTGCGCGTGCGCCAGGAGGCGTTCGACGAGATTCCCGTCAAGACGGGCGGGGTGACGCGCGGCGGGGCGAACGACTACATCCGCGCCCGGGGCCGTGCATGGCTGGGTGTGAAGGCGGAGCGGGCGGAGGCCGTGGTGCGGCTGGCGGACGAGGTCCGGGGATGGTTCAAGGGGCCCGGGGGGTGGGAGTGGCCGGACGAGGCGATCGTGGACCAGCTGGCGCTGACGCTGTCGCTGGGCGAGTGGGGCCGGGTGACGGCGGGACGCCAGGACATGAAGCTGGGGACGGGACGGCTTTGGGCGGACGGGACGGCGAAGGACGGGTCGAGGAGCTCCTATTTCGACGGGGTGCGGTGGCATGTGGAGCCGGGGGCGTGGAAGATCGACCTGGCGGGGGTGTATACGGAGGCGGAGAACCGGCTGGCGATCGGCCACGAGCATCGCGACGTGACGGGCTACGCGGGCGGCTTCAACGGGATGGACGAGGGGGCGGTCGGGGTGTTCGCGGAACGCCAGCAGGAAGGCGGGGACGGCTACGGCGCCTACGGGGTCTGGAAGCACGACACCGCCTGGCGCAAGGCGGACGGGGAGCGGGTCGAGGGGGAGGACATCTGGACGGCCGGGCTGCGCTGGATGCCGCGCCTCGGAGAGAAGACCTCGCTGGAGGCCGAGGCGGCCCTGCAATGGGGCGATTCCGACGGCCGGGAGCGCTTCGGGACGTTTGCCGCCGGCGGCCTGCGGCACGAATGCGGCGACAGCGCCTGGATCGGGCTGGGCGGGCTGCACATGAGCGGCGACGACGGGGATGCGGGGCGCCGCGACGATTTCAACATCCTGTTCGGGCGGTGGCCGTGGATTAGCGAGCTGATGATCCTGGCCTATGACGGGGTCGGGACCTGGAACAACCTGGCGATGGGCTGGGCGGAAGGCGGCCTGCGCTGGGGCGGGAAGCACGAGTTGCGCGGCACGGCCGGCCCGATGTGGGCCGAAGTGGCCGACGGGGCCGGCGGCGGCCATGGGCGGGGGTGGCTGGGAACCGCCCGCTATGAGTTCCCGCTATGGGGGACGTTCGAGGGCCACCTGCTGGGCGAGGTGCTGCTGCCAGGGGACTACTACGATTCGCGCTCGACGTCGTTTTTCCTGCGGTGGGAGGTTTCCTGCCGCTTCTGAGATGCCCATGGGCCCGGCGGCCCGGGGGCTTTGGAATTGAAAAAACGGGCGCGTCGGCGTATGATGGGCGCGTCTACGAAGGGAGATTGGATGAACATGAAAAAGGTTGCGTTCGTGACGGTTGCGGCGATGGCGTTGGCTTTTTGGACGGCGGGATGCGCCGGGCCCAGGGCGGGGCAGGGGACATATCGCCTGAGCTGGGACAAGGAGCCGGTCGCGCACGGGCACTTCGTCGACGTGGGGAACTATCTGCTGATCCAGGAGGACGTGCTCTATTCCGAATATGCGGCGGTCCTGGAGAACATTGCGCAGCGGCACGACGTCTTCCGGGGCGGCTGCACGGCTACGGCGAAGCGGAACCGCAAGGGCGACGTGATCCTGGGGCGGAACATGGACGTCGAGATTTCGCAGAATCCCGCCGTCATGACACGGATCGTCGGCGGGCCGTATGAGACGGTCTCGTTCTACTACGGCGGGATCGCCACCCCGTATTCCTATGCGCAGCTGGACGAGATCGACGCGGACCTCGCGTTCTTGCGGCGGTGCGCCTTCAACGGGACCGACGCGCTGAACGAGGCCGGGCTCTATGTGGAGGCGAACATGCGGGAGATGGACGCCGAACGCGACCTCTACTGCCCAGGCACCAATCCCGGGAAGCCGCGCGCGTGCATGCTTTCCGTCCCCGCGCTGGTCACGGCGAACTGCGCGACCGTCCCGGAGGCCCTGGCGTTCCTGAAGGACAGCTTCGACTGGTATACGCTGGGCTACCACAGCGTGCCCCTCCGGTGGAACCTCGCGTTCATGATCGGCGATGCGCTGGGGAACTACGGCCTGGTCGAATTTGCGAACAACCGGATCTATTTCACGCCCTGCGCCAACGGGCAGGGGAACTACTACATCCATCCGGAAATCGCCGAGTATGCCGATGTCGGTAGCGGCTACGGCCGCCTCGCGGCGGCGCTGGAAGGGCTCGCGGAATGCGAGACCGCGGAGGACATGCTGCACAACATGGAGGCGTGCATGTGGCGCCGCGAAATCCTGGATCCCGGCTGCCTGGGCTACAGCGACGTGGTGGATAGCCTGAAGGCCCGCCGCGCGTCGACGCCGGAGGAGCTGCAGCGCCGGATGGAGGCGGAGATGGTCCCGCACCAGGCGGCGGCGCGCGAGTTCTACGCAGGGAACGAAAAACCTCTCCGCGACGACGGGGCCATCTGGACGACGGGGTTCAACTTCGGCGTCAACTGCGCGGAAAAGCGCCTGCTTCTCCGCCTCTGGGAAAACGACGGCGTCATTGTGGAATATCGGTGGTGAGGTGCGGACCGGCCGTCGCCGCCGGGCGGGATGCGGGGCATCCGGCCCGGCCTCGGCGGCTTGCCAAGGCCATCGACAAGGCTGGATTTCGGGCTCTTCGAGGAATATAGTGGCCCGTTGGAATCGGACGGAAGGACGGCAACCACCTTGCAATGCATCGGGCAAACGCCTCTCGCGAAGCCCGAGGACGGATTTTCGATGGAATTTTTGTGAAATGGAGGCATTCGGCAGGGCCCGCTCTCCGAACGGGCCGCCTACGACCCCGATTGCGGACGTGCAGGGGCTCGTGGGCTTCCCCGTCCGTTTTGGCTTGCCCCATTCATAGACACACAAATTTTCCAGTTTTCACCTTATTTTTCGCCATTTTTCGCCTTAAAATTATCACATTTGTACAAACGTGATAAAATTTGAGCCCAAAATCGCCAAATTCTCCAGTATTTTGCCACTATTTTGCTCTTCGAAAGTGGCGCAAGACCCCCGAATGCTCGCCCAATGGCCGCCATTCGCCCCCCATGCGGCCTTTCAGCCCGTCGCGGACCGTTCACAACGCGCAGGTCCAGGCCATCTCTCCAGCCACTATGAATCGCGAAGAGCCGGAAAACCGCGAAACACGTTTCCATTCCATGGAAACCAGTTTCCGCCCCCGCAAAACCCGCGCCGATGCCTTTTTTCCGCTTTCCCTCCCGCCCGTTTTCGCCTATCCTTCCTCCACCATGAAAACATACACGACCGACTCCCTCCAGCAAGCCGCCAACCGCGCCCTCCTCGCCGACTCCATCTACATGAAGTCCGAAATCGTCTCCTCCGTCCCGCCCCTCCAGCTCGACATCGAAGCGATCCCCGAGCTCTCCCGCGACGACGTCACCCTCTTCGAGGCCCTCCAGATCGACGCTGCGCGCCTTGCCATCACCTCCGTCGCCTCCCTCTCCAAGATCAACGAAGTCGACCACATGGGCGGCGGCCTCGACATGATCCCGCCCCTCCTGCTCACCCTCTCCCTCGTCGACCACGCCAAGCGCGATTTCACCATCGAGAACGCCCACACCTCCATCGGCTACTACTCCGCCCTCGCCGCCCTCGGCTACCTCGACCGCGACCGCGTCATCGACACCTTCCGCCGCGGCCTCGACATCCCCGGCCACGTCTCCTGGGTCCCCGGCGGTACCCAGCTCAATGGCGGCCGCCTCGGCGTCATGATCCCCGCCGCCGTCGGCCAGGCCCTCGGCAAGGCCGCCGCCTACGGATCCGACGCCTGGATGCTCTGCCACTGCGGCGACGCCGGCTGGATCGCCGGCCACTCCCTCAACGGCTTCCACGCCGCCGCCCTCCACCACGCCCCCGTCACCTTCATCATGCACCGCAACGGCATCCAGCTGTCCGGCACCACCGAGCAGATGACCGCCACCGACCCGCGCCCCATTCTCGAGGCCCTCGGCGTCCAGGTCCTCGAAACCCGCTGCATCTACGACGTCGCCGCCCTCTGGCAGGCCCTCCGCGAGGCCCGTTCCCTCGCCCGCAACGGCACCCCTTCCATCATCATCCCCACCGGCCATCCCGACACTCCCCTCGCCGCCGTCGGCGAAAAGTTCGGCGTCGCCGCCCAGCTCGAGGCCTTCGCCGCCAAGAACGGCGTCTCGCTCGACACCCCCGTCTGGCTCCCCGGCTGCCTCATGAGCTACCGAGACCTCCCCTCCATGCTCGAATGCCTCTTCTTCGTCAACGGCCTCCCCGGCGGCAAGGCCCACCACGACGGCCACATGAAGGGCCGCGACCTCGACGACGTCCTCGCCAACCCCATGCTCCAGATGACCGACGAGCAGGCCGACGCCCTCGCCCGCTGGCGCGCCCTCCCGCCCGTCTCCGTCACCACCGCCGCGCGCCCCGCCGCCGGCTCCGAGAACCTTTCCATCCCCGACGACATCCTCGCCCCCGCCGCAGCCGCCCTCCCCATGCCCGGCGCCAAGTGGACCAGCCCCCGCGCCGGCGTCGCCAAGGCCTACGAAGCCGTCGCCAAGGCCCACCCCGAATCCTTCTTCATCCTC